>NZ_CEYDPX010000005.1:51631-73190 GCF_982804495.1 Candidatus Thiopontia autotrophica
CAGATGCAAAATAGTTACCAATCTGTTGAGACGGGACTGAATCCGAAGATTCCCCCATTTATTGCAGCACCACTGAAAATGGTACCCAATGTGGTCCATACGCAGCTGTTGGTTGCGGTGCTTAACCATCTGTTCAAGCAGCAGCTGAGTGAGGGTGATCTCGATTTTCTGGAGTCGCGTACTGCAGTGATTCGCCTGCTGGATGCCGGGGTGGAGTTTCGTTTCACCAAGGGGCGCAAGGGGTTGGTGGCCCACTCCGGAGAGGGGCCGATTGACCTTGCTATTAGTGGTGATCTCTACGATTTTTTGCAGTTATCACTGGGCAAGGAGGATCCTGATACTCTCTTTTTCCAGCGTCGTATTCGGCTTGAGGGTGATGTAGAGTTGGGGCTGGAGACCAAAAATCTTATATACGGACTGGATGTCGAGGCTCTATCGATTCCTGCCCCACTGCGCATGGCCTTTAACAAGGCTATGAGCTTCTATCAGACAAGATCAAAGTAACCAACCTTTTTTATCAGGAAATTTCCCTCGCTCCTCTACTGATTCCCCGGGGGATCCGATATACTTTCGCCCCATGGCGCTGACCGACTATATCCACACATTTGGAAGCACAATGCAGGCCCGTTTTGGCGAGCGGGTGCACAAGGTGTCGATTGATGCCGGCTTCACCTGCCCAAACATCGATGGCTCCAAGGGGCGTGGCGGCTGTACTTTTTGTAATAATATCTCTTTTAGCCCACATGGCAGAAATCCACGAACTGTTGCCGAGCAGATTGAGTCCGGCAGGCAGGTGATTCGCAAACGTACGGGCGCACAGAGTTATATTGCCTATTTTCAGGCCTACACCAATACCTATGCAGACCCGGATGTTCTGGACAAGATGTATCGAGAGGCATTGGATGAGCCGGATGTGGTTGGTCTTTCGATTGGCACACGCCCAGATTGTGTCCCAGATCCGGTACTGGATCTGTTGGCAGGTTATCGTGAGGAGGGTTATGAGATATGGCTGGAGCTTGGTCTGCAATCCGCCTTTGATGAGACCCTTGATCGAGTCAATCGACTTCACTACTTTTCGGAATATCGTCAGGCTGTAAGGTCGGCACAACTGCGGGGGATTCAGCTCTGCACTCATCTTATTGCAGGACTCCCTGGTGAAAATGCATACCATTATCGCGAGAGCATGGAGCGAGTGCTCGAGTTGGGAACTGATGGATTTAAATTTCACCCTCTGCATGTGGTCAAGGGGACAATGTTGGCCAATGAGTGGCGCAGTGGGGATTTTGTCTCATTGACCCAGGAGGAGTATGTGAACGTTGTGGTCAACTGGATTGAACAGGCCCCGAATAGCATGGTCTACCACCGTCTTACTGCTACAGCATCGGAAGATATTCTGCTGGATCCTGCGTGGTGCAGTAAGAAATGGCTGGTTCTCAATGCCATTGAGGATGAGTTGGCGCGCCGTCAGGTAGATACGGATAATCTGATATCACAGGTAAAAGCGGTATGAGTACCATGCAGTATGACATTGTTGTAATTGGTGGAGGTTCTGCCGGCCTCAGTTTTGGCTGCTCATTGGCTGAGAGTGGTATTGGGGTGTTGATCCTGGAGCGACAGGATCTGGATTCGCTACAGAACCCGAAAATGGACGGCCGAGATTTTGCCAACACCCACCTCTCAAAAAAGGTTATGCAAGAGTTGGGGGTCTGGCAGCGCATTCCGGCAGAGGAGATAGCCCCATTAAAGGCGGCCAGAGTGGTGGATGGCGACTCTGATTATGCACTACGTTTCGATACCAGTGGACGCTCGATAGATGAGCTTGGATATCTCATATCCAACCATGTAATTCGCAAGGCTCTTTATGAGCAGGTCTCAGAGGCGCGTAATGTAGAGATTCGTTGCGGTGTTGAGGTGACAGCCCTGAGCACAAATAGTGGTTCCGCATCAGTAACACTCTCTACAGGAGAGCAGATAGAGACAGAGATGGTGGTATCTGCCGACAGCAGATTCTCCGGTACGCGCAGAATGATGGGGATATCGGCAGATATGTTCGATTTTGGTCGCACCGCAATAGTCTGTCGTGTCACTCATGAAAAGCCCCACCATGAAACTGCCTATGAGTGTTTTCGTTATAGCCGTACTCTGGCCCTGCTTCCATTGAATGGTAACCGTGCCTCAGTGGTAATTACCGTCCCCTCTAATCAGGCGAAGCGATATATGGAGATGACAGTTGATGATTTCAACACAACCATCGAGGAGGGGCTGGGTGGAGAGTTTGGCAGAATGGAGCTGGAGGGCGAGCGTTTCTCATATCCGCTGGTGGCGGTTCATGCCAACCACTTTGTGGGCACCCGTTATGCTCTGCTGGGGGATGCGGCAGTTGGCATGCATCCGGTAACTGCACATGGATTCAATCTTGGCCTGCGTGGACAGAATACCCTGGCAACGGCCATGAAGAGTGCGATCAGCAGAGGTGAACCGTTCTATGGTCACTCTGTGCTGGGTCACTATGAGCGCCAGCAGATGGTTGCCAGTCGTCCCATCTATCATGGAACAAATGCCATTGTGCGTCTCTTTACCAATGATAGTGCCGCGGCACGACTATTGAGAAAGGCGGCACTGCGCTTTGGCAACAACTTCCCTCCGGTGCAGTGGGCAATTATTCACAAGCTGACTGAGGTTGGGGGGACAGGTGGGATCGATCTCCATTTGCTGGATGGAATTACCGAGCGGATCCCGAAGAAATTTCCTAAATACTCAACCCGTTAGGGAGCCGCTGAAAAAGCTTAATGGCTGGGGTGATCTGAATCAAATTTTGCTGTTATAGCATTCGATTCTGCAGGGTGAATCAACTACAATCCCCCGATGGAATTGGTATGTCCGGCAGGTAATCTTCCCTCACTGAAAGCAGCGGTCGATAATGGCGCTGATGCGGTATATATGGGGTTTAAGGATGACACGAACGCCAGAAATTTTGCCGGGCTCAATTTTAATGAGAATAATATCGGGCAGGGGATTGAGTATGCTCACAGCCATGGCGCCAGAATGTTTGCAGCCATCAACACCTTCCCACAACCGAGCGGCTGGGAGCGCTGGACCAGTGCAGTAGACCGTGCCGCCGAGGCCGGGATTGATGCAGTTATCCTGGCAGATATGGGAATTCTCGACTACGCAGCCAACCGCTGGCCTGATCTGAAACTGCACCTCTCGGTTCAGGGGTCGGCAACCAACTATGAGGCGATCAGCTTCATGCATAAAACATTCGGCATAAGCAGGGTGGTTATCCCCCGGGTACTCTCTGCCCCGCAGGTACGTCATCTTGCAGAGCACACCCCAGTTCCACTTGAGTTGTTTGGTTTTGGCAGTCTCTGTGTGATGGTGGAGGGGCGTTGTCTGCTCTCCTCCTATGCAACAGGCAGATCTCCAAACACCTATGGTGCCTGCTCTCCGGGTAGCCATGTGGAGTGGATTGAGCGTGATGATGGCGGCATGGAGACCAGGCTGGGCGGTATTCTGGTGGACAGTTATAACGCTGGCGAGAGTGCTGGCTATCCAACCATCTGCAAGGGTCGTTTCGAGGTCCAGGGCAAGGAGGGGTACGCAATTGAGGAACCCACTAGTCTGAATACCCTGGAGCTGTTGCCAGAGATGATGGATATGGGGATTGCTGCAATCAAGATTGAGGGGCGTCAGCGCAGCCCTGCCTATGTGGCGCAGGTAACCAGGGTTTGGCGCGAGGCTATTGATGCCTGCAAACGTAATCCTGAGGCATTCCAGGTCAAGGATGCATGGAATGCAGAGTTAAGCAAGGTGGCGGAGGGGGCACAGACTACACTTGGTGCCTACCACCGTTCGTGGCAATAGAGATGAAGATCTCACTGGGCCCAATCCTCTACTTCTGGCCTGAGGAGGATATTAGATCGTTCTACCGCAAGGTAGCAGAGTCTCCGGTAGATATTGTCTATCTGGGAGAGACCATCTGTTCCAAGCGCCGCTCTCTTAATACAGATCAGTGGATTGAGATCGCACAGCAACTCAAGACGGCAGGGAAAGAGGTGGTGCTCTCTACATTGGCACTGCTGGAGGCTGAATCGGAGCTTAAAACCCTGAGAAGAATATGTGGCAATGGCGAGTTTCTGGTGGAGGCAAATGACCTTGCGGCTGTTAATCTGCTCTCCGGGCAGGGCGCAAATTTTGTGGTCGGACACTCGGTAAATATCTATAACCAGGGCACCATGAAGGTGTTGGCTGAGGCTGGAATGAGTCGCTGGGTTCTTCCGGTCGAGCTATCTCGGGATACCTTGCGCGAACTGCAGGCAGAGCGCCCGGATTTGGTAGAGACAGAGGTCTTCGCATGGGGAAGAATCCCATTGGCATATGCTGCCCGTTGCTATACAGCACGCCACTATGAGCTACCAAAAGATGACTGCCAGTATAGATGTCTGGCTGATCCTGATGGAATGTTGTTGAATACCAAGGAGGGTGAGCCGTTCCTTACCATCAATGGAATCCAGACCCAGTCGGCACAGAGCTGTAATTTGTTGGGTGCAATGGAGGAGATGCGTGAACTTGGGGTGGATGTAGTAAGAATCAGTCCGCAGTCACAATTTACTCCAGAGATAATCGCCCTGTTTGATCAACTTCAGCGTGGTGACATATCCGTCAAAGATGCAATGGAGCAGGCCGCAAGTTATTTGCCCAATGGTGGGGTGGATGGTTACTGGCGTGGTGAGGCGGGGATAGCGCAGACAGAACCGGCCTGACACTGAAGTCAGAATGGTTACAGGATGACACTCGCCATCTTGCGCCGCCATGTCCCTGCTACTGCCGGATCCTGGATTGATTCCAGTATTGCCAGCATCCCTTTGCGTGCGCCATCATCACCATATTCACGGTCTCTCATCATCAGGTTTAAGAGCTCACCAAGCGCACTCTCCGTCTCGCCGTCAACCACCATTCTGGCAGCAAGACGGTAGCGTGATGCGCTATCGTTTGGATCTTTCTCAATAAGTGTCATCAGCTCATCTGCTAACGGGGCATCTGCAGCTGCTTTTACAAACAGAAGTCTGTTCTCAAGCTCCTTGATCTCCGGTGCCTCTCTCTCATTGACAGGGAGGGCGGCAACAGCCTGCTCAACACTCTCATAATCACCCTTGGCAAATAGTGCACCAATCAGGTCCATCCGTACCCCGGGGTTATCGGGATCCTCCTGATTAGCCTGTTGCAGAAGCGTGACTGCTTCGTCAACATTGCCTTGCTTGACCAGCTCACCAGCCTTGGCTCTTAATTTGTCGGATTCACTTTCAATATGGTTGCCCAGAACCTTGCGTACATTTCCCTCTGGCTGTGCTCCCATAAACTCATCAACCACCTCTCCATTACGGAATATTTTTACTGTCGGAACACTGCGTGCATTATATTTTCCAGCTAGTGGCTGATTATCATCCACATTGACCTTTGCCAAAATGAATTTTCCACCAAACTCCTCGGCCAGCTTGGTGACTATCGGCATTAAGGTTTTACACGGATTGCACCAGGGGGCCCAGAAATCGACCATCACCGGAACAGTAAAGGATTTTTTAACTACCTCATCCTCAAAGTTGCTCTCATTTACATCAACAATATATGTTGAAGGCTGGTTGTCTGTACTCATTTTTCTGTTCCTGAAATTGTCCGGATAGTGGGTGTGGCGAGACCTACTTGTCCCACCGCTTGAATCGTTTGCGGCAGTATGCCAGAAGCTCGTCATAACTGGTGAAGTAACGTCTGAAATGTTTCTCAGCCGGTTCATCATATTCGCACCAATCGTTATCGTACTCCCTGCAGACAGTTGGGCGTTGGTCATAAATGGTGCAACTGCCACCGTTGCCGATGAATTGACAACGGTTATTTATTATCAGAAACCAGCCATCTTCATCCTGATAAATCTCTATATCCCGATGGGCAATCTGCCAGAGCAGGGTCTGAAAGTCATCTTTGCTGCGTGGAGTATCAACCTGTTGAGTAAAGTAACTGCAACATTTGGTTCCACTGCAGAAGCTACATTTGTTTTCTGTGGTGATTTTTGTCATCACTATTTGGAATACTGTCCGGGTAGAATGGTCAATAATATAGTTGGCCTACAAGAATACCAAACCAGAGGAGTTGATGGATGAGAAGATTGATTGCGTTTTTTATGGTGCTGTTTGCATCTGGTGTAGTTGCAGAAAATGTGGTGCGTGACTATCCGTTTGAACAGGTTGCAGAAAACACATGGGTAATTCATGGGCCACTTGGGGTGCCAAATGTAGAGAATCAGGGGTTTATGAATAATCCCGGGATTGTTATAACAGATGCTGGTGTGGTGATAGTTGACCCTGGATCAAGTGTCATGCCAGCCACGCATATTTAGAGGTAGAGGCCAACGAGTTTTGATGTAGAATCAGTTTTCGATCTCTCGGGTGTCCTCTCTCCAGGTCTGGAGATGGGAAGAATCGGGAAAGCGGTGTAAATCCGCTACGTGCCCAGCGCTGTAATGGGGATCTCTCAACCAGAACCCACTGATCCTGTGATCGGGAAGGGGGTTGAGAGAGTTGAACCAGAGTCAGAAGACCGGCCTGAGAGAGTAACAGGAGATGCCGTGGAGTGGCCTCTTCAGATGTTTTTCATAAGGGGACTATAATGGAAAAACATGCTTTTTCAGATGATGAACGTGCAGCTGTATACAAGGCAATTTTTAATCGCCGCGATGTCAGAGGTGAATTTTTGGCAGATCCGGTGCCGGATGATGTTCTTGGACGGGTGCTCAATGCGGCGCACCATGCCCCCTCGGTTGGCTTTATGCAACCGTGGGATTTTATGGTGATTCGTTCCATGGATGTGCGCAAAAGAGTTCATGAACTATTCAACAAGGCGCATGCCGAGGCGACAGATATGTTTCCTGAGGAGAAGCAGGATACCTACCGTAACCTCAAGCTGGAGGGGATTCTGGAGTCACCGCTGAATCTGGTAATAACCTGTGACCGTTCCCGTACCGGGCCTGTAGTAATAGGCCGTACCCATATGGAGTGGATGGATCTCTATAGCAGTGTCTGTGCAGTGCAAAATTTCTGGCTGGCAGCACGCAGTGAGGGGTTGGGTGTGGGCTGGGTCAGCATTATGGATCCGGATGCATTGACAGAGACTCTGGAGCTACCGGAATCTGTGGTGCCGGTGGCATACCTCTGTGTTGGTTATGTATCACAATTTCATGAAAAGCCTGAACTGGAGAAGGCAGGATGGCTACCCAGAATGCCGCTGGATGAGGTGATCCATTTTGACCAGTGGGGAGAGAGGGAGAAAGATACCGAATTTCTTGATGTTATACGGCAACTGTAACTGTTTTATGCGTAATATCAATGTGTTACGTTTGGTTGGTGTGGTAAAATTCGGCGCAATTTGAAATTGCGTGTGGAGTACAGTTATGAGTGACAGCAACCCCTTTGACCTTAATGATGATTCTGCCTACCAGGCCTGGCGTGAGCGCAAGCTGAGAGAGGCCCCTCAAGAGGTGGGTGACCTGATTGTCGAGATCAACGATCCGAGAACAATTACCAACTCCGAACATGATGCAATCCTTGATCGTGTGCGTCGATTCAATATGGCGGTCTATGTCAGCAATATTGGGGATATGGAGGGGACCCACATTCCACGTGCCGTCGGGATGCGCTTTGGCTGTAACAATATCAATCGTAATCGTGGTGCAGAGGATGATGGGGTAACTGCAATTACGATACAGGCTGATGAGATCCACTCACCCTATATTCCATACTCCAACAAGGAGATCCACTGGCATACCGATGGATACTATAATCGATTGGATCTGCAGAACTATGCACTGCTGCTCCACTTTGTACGTCCCGCTATGGAGGGTGGGGAGAATGCGGTGATGGATCACGAGATGGCCTATCTGCTGATGCGTGATGAGAATCCGGATTATGTCTGTGCCCTGATGCGTGAGGATGCAATGATCATCCCCAACCATGTGGTGGATGGGTGTGAGCTGCGCCCGGAACGTGCCGGCCCGGTGTTTCTGGAGACGGCAGCAGGAAATCTGCATATGCGTTATACCATGCGCAAGCGCAACATCATCTGGAACAGCGATCCACTGGTACAAGAGGCGGTTGCATGGCTGGAGAATCTGCTAAAGAGTGATTGTGATCAGATATTCCGCGCAACCATGCAGTCAGGATGGGGCTTTGTCTCCAATAATGTTCTGCATGATCGAACCGGCTTTACCGATGATCCTGATCCGGCGAAGAAGCGTCTGATGTATCGGGCACGTTATTATGATCGTGTTCACAACACCTAGGGAACCCGTCATCCCAGCGAAGGCTGGGATCCGGTGATTTAAAAACCTGACACCAGCGTCTGCCCATAATCTGACAGCTGTTCCAGCACCCTGAGCTTCTCCGGGTTACTGGCGTGGGTCTCTGTCAGCGTGGATAGCTGTCGCATGTACTCCTCGTAATGGATTGTTCCTCCTCCATCACTATCCATAATTCTGTGTTGGCAGATGCGCCGCCACCGTTGTTGCTCCTGTTCGGTAAGTGAATCTGGCCAGTTGCGGGCACGATAGCGGAATAGCATCTCCCCAAGGCGCGGATCCTCAAACTGTAGTTTCTGGCTAGCTAGTTCTTGCGGAGAGAGGGAGTGGATCTTGCGCATAAGCTGCTTGTCGATATCACCAAAGAATCCACTGTAGATCATACGGTCAGGGTCACTCTCTTCCGGAAAGTGATGAAGTTGATGAGCCGCAGCAACCTTCTCTGCAAGATATGGGTCGTTCTGTAGGGGGGCTATATGTTCCAGTTGCTGTTGCAGGTCTATTCCGAGTCGCTCTTGCGTCTCTTCATTTAGTGTATTGAGTGGGGCCAGTACCGGGCACCTGTTTAGGTGGATGGTTTTTAGCGGGATTCTCTTGACCCCCTCTGGAAGATCGGTACTACGGGTAAATAGACGTTGGTGAATCTCATCAATGGATAGCGTGAGCAGGGGAGTGGGATCCTCTCTTAGGTTATAGACAATTACCCCGTTACTATTGGTTGGGTGGCGTGCTATTGGAAGCACTACGGCAAGATTGCCATGCTCGGAAGGGAACATTGAGGAGGCATGGAGGATTGGTGTGGGGCTACTACTCATGCTGTTAAGGTTGAGGAGTCTTCCAGCACTTGCCTTGTCTCTATGAGAAAGTACATATTCGTAGAGTCGTGGCTGTCTCTCTTTCACCAGTCTGGCCATGGCAATGGTGGCATGGACATCTGCCAGTGCATCATGTGCCATGCCGTGGTCAATGCCATTGGCAATGGTCAAATGCTCCAGTCTCATGCTTGGTTTGCCGTCATCATAGAGTGGCCACTCAATACCGTCTGGACGGAGTGCCCTGGTGAGGCGGAGCAGATCAATAAGATCCCAGCGTGAGTTACCGTTTTTATACTCGCGCTCATATGGATCGTAGAGGTTTCGATAGAGGGTGTTGCGGGTCACCTCATCATCAAAGCGCAGTGAGTTGTAACCTACACCACATGTTCCCGGTGTTGCTAGCTCATCCATTATCTCTCTAATGAAGTCTACCTCGAGCAGCCCTTTTTCAAGCGCCTCCTGTGGGGTGATCCCAGTCACCATGCAGGCCTCTGGTTGGGGAAGAAAGTCTGCGGATGGCCTGCTGTATACCATCAAGGGGTCACCAACTATATTCAGATCATAGTCGGTACGAATGCCTGCAAATTGAACAGGGCGATCACTGCGTGTATCAGCGCCGAAAGTCTCGTAGTCGTGCCAGTAGAAAGTTTGTGGAGACATAATTGTGCGAGGGTAGCAGAACCATGGTTAATCAACCACACTGTCCCATTAAGATTTTCCAGAGGTTCCCTATATTTTTTCCCAGAAAATAACTCACTATAGGTAAGGCTTTTTCTTGTAATAACTGTTTTTATTGTGTAGACTCCCTGTCGGTTGCATTAAGTTAGTTTATTTGCGATATTCTGCAAACAAATTGCTAAATAGCAATTTATAATGTTTTTGGTGGTGCGAAAGCACCTTTTGTTTCTAATTTTTCATGATCCCTTAGGGAGGTTTTTCGTGGAAGCAGCAGAAAAATATGACTTTGGTGCCGTCCGATGGTTCTCCATCGCTGCGGTTATCTATCTGGTTGTAGGAACCCTGGTCGGTTTCTATATCGCAGCGGAGTTGGCCTGGCCGGCATTAAACCTGGACCTGCCATATACGACTTTTGGTCGTCTCCGTCCTCTTCATACCAACGCGGTTATCTTTGCATTTGGTGGTTGTACCTTGATGGCAACCGCCTTCTATAGTGTGCAACGTACCTGTGGCACCAGAATCTGGAGCCCAGGGATGGCATGGTTCACCTTCTGGGGCTGGAACCTGATCATCGTCTCGGCCGTAATCACTCTGCCACTGGGTATTACTCAGGGCAAGGAGTATGCAGAGCTGGAGTGGCCAATTGATCTGGCCATTGCCGTGGTCTGGTTGAGCTTCTTCCTCAACTTCGTGATGACTCTGGTGAACAAGAAGACCTCTCATATATATGTATCAAACTGGTTCTTCCTGGGAATGCTGGTAATGATCACATATCTGCATGTGGTTAACAGCCTGGCAATTCCTGTAAGTCTCTTCAAGTCCTACTCGCTGTTCTCGGGAGTACAGGATGCGATGATTCAGTGGTGGTGGGGACATAATGCTGTTGGCTTCTACCTGACTGCAGGCTTCCTCGGGATCATGTACTACTTTGTACCAAAGCAGGCTAACCGTCCTATCTACTCATACCGGCTCTCCGTGATCCACTTCTGGGCACTGATGTTCGGTTATGTATGGCTTGGTGCGCACCATCTTCAGTATACGGCACTGCCTGACTGGACTGGTTCACTTGGTGCTGCGGTATCATTGGCGATGATTATCCCTTCGTGGGGTGGTGCGGTGAACGGAATGATGACTCTCTCCGGAGCTTGGGACAAGCTGCGTGATGACTACATCCTCCGCTTCATGATTGTCTCACTGGCATTCTATGCAATGTCTACTTTTGAAGGGCCAGTAATGTCAGTGAAGACAGTGAATGCACTCTCTCACTATACAGACTGGACCGTTGGTCACGTACACTCCGGTGCACTGGGCTGGGTTGCAATGGTTGCAGCCGGCGCACTCTACCACCTGGTAGAGAGACTCTGGAATGTGAAGATCTACTCACCAAAACTGGTCAACACCCACTTCTGGCTCGCTACCATCGGTACCGTAGTCTACATTACTGCGATGTGGGTATCCGGAATCATGCAGGGTCTGATGTGGCGTGATTATGATGAGTTCGGAACACTGAGTTATACCTTTGCAGAGTCTGTAGCGGCGATGGTGCCTTACTACAAGATGCGTGCAATTGGTGGCCTGATTTTCTGGCTTGGGGGCGTTGTGATGCTTTACAACGTGGTTATGACAATTCGCAAGGCTCCGGCCCGCACAGTCTAAGGAAAGGAGAATAGATATGTCTGATAAGATTTATTCAACCAAGCTTCAAGACAAGATCGAGCGTAGCGGAATCTTGATGATGCTCTTCGTGATGGTTGCTGTTTCAGTTGGTGGCCTGGTAGAGATCGTGCCACTTTTCACTATTGATGAGACCATGGAGCACAATGCCAACCCGGAAATCGTCTGGCAGCGTAAGGACGGCGATACTCTGGATACATGGAAGGCTGGTGATGGTATCCGTCCATATACTGCTCTTGAGCTGGCAGGGCGTGATGTCTATATCCGTGAGGGGTGCTATCTGTGTCACTCACAGATGATCCGTCCATTCCGTGATGAGAAGGAGCGTTATGGTCACTACTCACTGGCTTCCGAGTCAATGTATGACCATCCATTCCAGTGGGGATCAAAGCGTACCGGACCTGATCTGGCTCGTGTCGGTGGCAAGTACTCTGATGAGTGGCACCGCCAGCATATGATGGCACCACGCTCTGTTGTTCCTGAGTCAGTCATGCCAAACTATCCTTGGTTGGCAGAGAACAAACTGGATGACTTTGATGTTGAGAGTCATATGAAGGTGATGCAGATGATGCCGGGCGTGGGTCACGTACCATATACCGATGCTGATATCGACGGTGCGAATGCCAAGATGGCGGGCAAGACTGAAATGGATGCAGTAATTGCATACCTTCAGGTGCTCGGAACCATGGCCAAGCTCGACTACAACAAGACCTATCGCAAATAACGGATGTTATTAGCATGAATAAGGATACTAGCTACTTCTTTACCGACTGGTCTGCAATGACAGTAAACGATTGGGTGGGAATGATCGTTACTGTGACTGTGGCCGTCGTTATGGTTGTAGCCTATATCCTGGTCTTTCATCCAAAGAACAAAGAGCATTTAGAATCTCAACGCTATCTCGTTGACGGGGTAGACGGAGAAGGAGAAAACAAATGAGTGAGAATAATCCGTTTCCAAACGAAAATAATACAGGTCACTTCTGGGACGACAACCTGCGTGAACTGAGTAATGATCCTCCGGGCTGGTGGCGCATAGGCTTCCATGCAAGCTGGATATTTTGTATTGTCTATTTTGTCCTCTATCCAGCACTTCCATCGCTGGATGGGTATACCAAGGGCACTATGGGTTGGACTGCAGTAGGTGAGTACAAGCAGGATCTGAGCGCAATTGATCAGGTTCGTGAGAAGTGGGAGAGGCAGATCAATGATCCCGCAACAACTCCTGCGATGATCATCGCTGATGATGAGCTCCGTAACTATACAGTACGTTCTGCAAAGGTACTGTTCGGTGATTACTGTGCGGCATGTCATGGTGCTGGTGGTGCAGGAAATGCTGCAATGTCAGTATCTGAGTCAGGTTACCCGGTATTGGCTGATGATGACTGGCTCTATGGCGGTACTGTCGAGCAGATTCAGACCACTATTAACAATGGTCGCAAGGGTATTATGACCCCTTACGGGGCGCGTCTGAGTAGTGATGAGATCGAAGATCTTGCCAAGCACGTTGTTGCCCTTAGTGAGGGCAGTGAACATGCCGCTGGTAAGGCTCTCTTTATGGAGCCAACCAAGGGTGGATGTTTTGCCTGTCACGGTATGGACGCTAAAGGTCTGGCGCCGCTCGGTTCTGCCAACCTGACAGATGCAGTATGGCGTTTTGATGTGCAGGGAGGTGGGGATAATCGCCTGGCTAGTGCACGTCATACAATTGCTCACGGTGTTAATGGTGAATTGATGGATCCGCAATCACGCAATGCGGTAATGCCTGCATTCGGACCTTTGGGTAAAAGCCTGAGCGAGGGCACCATCAAAAAGCTTGCTGTCTATGTCCATCAGTTGGGTGGCGGAAAATAAGGAGAAAACATAATGATTGATATCATAAAGAATACATTCTCTGGAGCAGATGTTGATCTGGTAGTGGTGGGTTCAATTGTTTCGGTTGCAATTGCTGCTGTTATCGCCATCTATCTTGGGTTCAAGATTCGGACGTTGATGAACTCAACACACTCTGAAGATTGATATATAGATAGAGAGTCTGTCTGTAGAAAAGGGGGAGTAGTGTGAGCTACTCCCCTTTTTTCATATGTAATAATGGTAAAATCGGCTGATTGGAAATATTATTGAAACAGTCTGCTAATACGATCAATTTGTAATAATAATAAATGTAATAAACAGGAAATATGTTAGATGTCAGAGAGAGAACAAGATCAATGTTGTCAGGCAGCTGACGAGCTCTATGCCGAGGCTGGTGAGTGGAAGATCAATACTGGTGAAGAGACTATTCATGCCAAGCGTATGTCTGGCAAGTTCCGCACCCTTAAATGGCTGGCTGCATCAACCTGGTTGATTTTCTTTTTTGGGCCATATATGCGCTGGAATGATAGCCAGGCAATACTGTTTGATATTCCCGGTCGTCAGTACCATATCTTTGGTCTTACCATACTTCCTCAGGACGTATGGATGCTATCGCTGGTGCTACTGTTTCTGGCAATCCTGCTTGCGGTTGTAACAACCCTTTTTGGCAGGGTCTATTGTGGATTTTTCTGTTTCCAGACCATCTGGGTGGATGCCTTTACCTGGATTGAGGAGAAGCTGGAGGGTGCTCCCGGCAAACGCAAGAAGCTGGACAAGGCCGCATGGGGTGTCGACAAGTTATGGATAAAGGCACGTAAGCATCTTGCATGGCTTGTTATCTCGGTGCTGACAGGGGTAAGTTTTGTGGCCTGGTTTACTGATGTTTTCCAGCTCTGGGCAGACTATCTGACTCTCTCTGCTTCAGCTACAGAGTGGGGAACATTGGCTCTATTTACAGCAGGTACATATGTTCTGGCAGGTTTTTTACGTGAGCAGGCGTGTCTCTGGCTCTGTCCATATGCTCGTATTCAGGCAGTTATGCTTGATCGTGAATCATTAGTCCCAACCTATGACTTCAACCGTGGCGAGCCACGTGGTCGTCTCAAGAAGGGGGAGACTATAGAGGGGAATGGTGACTGCATTGACTGTAATCAGTGCGTGGCCGTCTGCCCAACCGGTGTCGATATCAGAGGCGGTCTGGATGAGGGTTGTATTACCTGTGCATTATGTATTGATGCCTGTGATTCGGTTATGGAGAAAATCAACAAGCCACATGGGCTGATTCGTTACGAATCAATTGATGCGCTTGAGGGCAAAAATGTGGCCCCCTTGATGAAGCGACCCAGAGTGTTGGTATACATAGTCATCATGACTCTTGCTCTGGGTGGAATTATCTATGGCCTGCTGAATATATCCGGGCTTGATATCAAGGTGCTGCATGAGCGTCAGCCACTATATGTACTTTTAAGTGATGGCTCTATCCAGAACAAGTATGAGCTGAAGATTCTCAACAAGACTCATGATAAAATGCACGTAACAGTAACCATTGATGGTCTGGATGGGGCTGAGTTGGTGGGAGCAGAGAAATCCTTCCCGGTTAGGCCAGGCAAGGTAACACCATATACTGTATATCTGAGGCTTCCCCGTAGAGCAATGAGTGGGCAGTCAACTCCAGTCTACTTCAATCTTGAAGGTGTAGAGAAACCAGAACTTACCTCAAGATATGAGAGTATGTTCATAGGACCACGTTAGGGAAAATAGTTATGGGTTTTTTGTCTCAATCAAGCAAGCGCGCATTTCGTAATCCATGGGTTGTGGGGTGGTTAGCACTCCTGCTACTGGTTCTCGTCGTTAATGGAGGAATGATTGTAACTGCATTCAAGACTAGCCCTGGTCTGGTAAAGGATGACTACTATGAACAGGGCAGGGATTATGAGAGAAGGGTGATTCAGTTGACAGAGGCTCGTGAAAGGCTCGGTTGGACAGTATCAATGGACTCTGGAGAGGTGGTTGTTGCCAGACCGGCAACCCTGAAGATTGTGGTAACAGATAGGGATGGTGATGTGGTGCAGGGATTGAGTGGCAATCTCCAGCTATACCGTCCATCAGATAGAGATCAGGATTCGATTGTCTCTTTGAGCGAGGTCTCTCCAGGAAATTATCATGCAAGTTATACCCTGTTGCTTAAGGGAGTGTGGGATCTGTTGCTGACTCTCAGGCAGGGAGAAGATGATTATCTGGTTGAACAGAGAATCAATGTAACTACTGATAAAACCACCTCCCAGTCTCAGGGGGGGTAACAGCTTCTCTTCATGAGTGGACACCACGCAGAAGGCGACTGTTTTCACTGCGGTCTCTCTATTCCTGATGGGGGCGTAGTATCTGGCTCAGTAGAGGGTAAAGATAGAGAGTTCTGTTGCTATGGCTGCAAGAGTGTCTGCCAGGTTATTTTTGACTCCGGAATGGAGGGTTTTTATGACCGTACCCCAGAGGGAACACTGCTTGCTCCTCCACCTGAACTATCTGAAGATGCAGCCCTGTTTGATCTTGAGGAGATCCAGCAGGAGTATGTTAGTAGTGATGACAATATCAGTGAGATCAATCTGCTGGTGGAAGGGATCCACTGTGCCGCTTGCGTCTGGTTGATAGAGAGAACATTAACCCCAATTTCAGGGGTTGTCTCTGCACAGGTCAACCTGAGTGGGAAGCGTCTCCATCTTCGCTGGGACAAATCACAGATCAAACTGTCTGAGCTGATTAAGCGCCTCTCACATATTGGGTATGCAGCGGTCCCGTTTGACCCTGAGACAGCTGAGGGCAGACTAAGAAAGAGGGATAGATCACTCCTGTATAGACTGGTCTTTGCCGGTTTTGCAATGATGAATCTGCTCTGGATATCTATTGCACTATACAGTGGGGCAGACCAGGGAGAGTTCAGGACATGGTTTCACTGGCTAGGGTTTGCTCTGGCAACCCCAACTCTGCTTTATTCAGGATATCCATTCTTGAGGGGGGCATGGACTGGGATGGTGGCACGTCACCTGACCATGGATCTTCCAATTGCCATTGGAGCTACCACTACATACCTCTATTCAACCTATATAACGATCAACGGTAGTCAGATTGGAGATGTCTATTTTGATACCGTTGTTAACTTCATCTTTGTGATCCTTATCGGACGTTATCTGGAGTCTGCGGCAAAGCGCAAGGCAGTCTCATCAACCCAGCGCCTGATGGATCTACAGCCTCGGGTTGCAACCATAATACGGGATGGCAGTGAAGAGGTGGTGCCTGTTCGCTCACTTGTTGTGGGAGATATGGTTATGGTTAAGCCGGGACAACGAATTCCGGTTGATGGAGAGTTGATTGATGGGGTGAGTGAGGTTGATGAAGCAATGCTGAGTGGTGAATCACTGCCGGTCAGTAAAAAGCCAGGTGATCTTTTGTATGCAGGGACAGTAAATGGTCATGGAGTAATGAGGCTCAGAGTGGATGCTGTTCTAAAGAACAGTGCCCTTGGAAAGATTATCGATATGGTGGAGGATGCGCAGGCATCAAAGGCTCCGATTCAATGTACAGCGGACAGGATTGTCCCCTGGTTTGTCTCGTTAACACTATTTCTGGGGGCAGTAACTTTTCTCTTCTGGGTAGGGAGTGATTTTGAGGTTGCATTGATGGCTGCCACCTCTGTATTGATTATTACTTGTCCGTGCGCCTTTGGCCTGGCAACCCCTATGGCAATTGCAGTGGCATCAGGAGTAGGCGCCAGACATGGGGTATTGATCAAAAATGGTGGGGTGCTAGAGATGCTCTCCTCCATCCGACATATCGTATTTGATAAAACCGGAACCCTGACGGAGGGCAAACTTGGGGTAAGAGATATTTATCTGGAAGAGGGGTGGGATAACAGAGAATTTTACCGTATTGCATACGCGCTGGAGCGTTATTCGGAACATTCGGTTGCCAAGGTAATTGTACGTAAGGCAGAGGAGCAGCTGGGCAATGTAGCAAGAGAGAGTGTGGCTGAAAATTTCACCTATAGTCCGGGTGCTGGCATATCCGGGATTGTTGATGGGAGAGAGTGTCTGCTTGGTACCGCTGCATGGATGGAGCAGCATGATGTATCGATCACTGCAGGTGTAATGAATTTTGCTGTCGAGAGTGAGGCAAAAGCAGAAAGTGTAGTTTTTCTATCAGTTAATGGTCTCTGTGTAGGGGGCCTCTCTCTGGCAGATAAACTGCGTTCTGGGACGGCTCTGTTGTTGAGTCGGTTACGCCAACAGGGAATGAGGTTTTCGCTATTGACTGGGGATCGACAAAAGGTTGCCGAGGCGGTAGTTAATGAGTTGGGTGAAGATATGAGTGTAATTGCAGAGGTTCTTCCAGATGAGAAGGCGGCAGTGATCCGTGATCTGCAAAAAAGTGGTGAGCAGATTGCAATGGTTGGTGATGGCATTAATGATGCTCCGGCACTGACTATGGCAGATGTTGGGATAGCGATGGGCTCCGGAACGGATGTGTCGGTTGAGAGCGCAGATATCGTATTGCTTAGTAGTGAGATTGAGCAGGTAGAGTTGGCTAATCGACTTTCACAACGTACGTTGCGAACCATACGCCAGAATATTGGGATCTCAATTCTATACAATGTGATAATGGTGCCACTGGCGATGATGGCCCTGATAACACCGCTGGTGGCGGCAATCTCCATGCCTGTCAGTTCACTTCTGGTTATCGGTAATGCGGCCAGGATAAGAAGTGAGGTTGGTGGCCGTGCAACTGGAAAGAATATTTAGGAGTCGCTGAATCATGGAAGTTATTTACGTGTTGATACCAGGGATGATTTTGATGGGAGTTATTCTGGTTGCAATATTGGTGATTGCAATCCGCAAAGGTCAGTATGATGATCTGGAGGGTGATGGTGCCAGGATTCTGATGGATGACGATATGATGCCGGATGCCCCGGAATCAGAGGTGAAAACAGATGATAAACCAGAAGATAATGGGGAGATTATCCGCAGAGGGGTAGATTAAGGATGAGTGTTGACAATGATGCCAATAGGGAAGGAGTTAATGAGGTTAATGGTAAACGCACAAGTGAGATCAAGTCTGCAAAGCGTCCTCATGAACTGTTTGTACTTAATCTGATCTTCTTTCACCTCTTGGCGGTTCCAGGGGCGCTTGCATTCGGCTTTGGATATTGGGGAATGGTGGTCCCTCTGATGTCCAGCACGTTCCTGCTGATCTACTATCGACGAATGGTCTCAAGTTTCAAGGGTGGTGGAGATGGCTGGATTAGAGGGCACTGGGAGGCGGCGCTTGCAAGGTTTCGCTGGCTCTATATTGGATATCTGAGCGTGGTGATCTTGATTGGGCTTGTTTTCCTTTTTGTGGATGCAGACTCTATAGCCTTTATTGCATTAACTCGTGTAGCTGTTATGCCGGCAATTGTGTTGGTGTTGATAACTTTTGTGATGTCGACTGCTGCCATTGGCAGGGCTGGAAACGGAGAGGAGTGATTCTCTAGGAGTGATTCTTTAGAGATAAAAAAAGGGAAGAGAGCATTGCTCTCTTCCCTTTTTTATTGGTTTGCCGTTTTGTCTCTCTCTTCAGAACTCACCAGTAGCCGCTGCAGACATTATTGTCAGCATGTTGCTGTTGGTTTTGATCGCCAGAGTGTAGATATCATCTGGAAGCACCATATCCTCAATCAACATATCCAGGTTGAGTGTGATCAGCCAGACACGACCATTGGTATCTTCAACCATGGCTATACGGCAAGGCATGTAAGCGGCATATACAACATTAAAGTCAGCCATGATCCGTGCATCTGCAGGGCGACAGAACTGGAAGATCTCCAGGTGGCGTGCATTGTGGCCTCGTGAGTTCAGTTCAGCAGAGACATTCTGTCTTCCCACGCTCTTCATGTTCAGAGAGTTTGCCTTTGACATCATTGCATCAATAGCGTCATGTTTGGATACTCCATCACGCAGTGCAATCTTGATAACAGACTGCTCAACATTGAATATCCCAACACTTGACTCTTCTGCGATTGCTGCAGTTGAGAAGAACAGGGTTAGTGTAACCGTAGATAAAATATTTTTGATTTTCATGGTTCGTATCCTCCTTGTTAGTCATCCATGGTTGAGAAGTAGGCGACAAGATCACGTAGCATCATATCGTTCATATTAACAAAGCTGCTATCCTCTTTTTCATCTTCGTCGTCGTGGATTCGGGCAAGCTCTTTGAAATCCTTCATCTGCTTGAACAGGTAGTCTGTATGCTGACCCTTCAGAGGAGGGATTCCCTTCTTTGCCTTGCCTGAGCCATCCTTGCGGTGGCAGCTATCACACTCTTCATTTACATAGATATTCTTGCCTGCTGATGCATTGCCCTTTGAGTTTGGAATTGCACGTCTGTGAGCCGCAGGAACCGGCATATGCTCAAGGTATGAACTGATATCAGACATATCATTTTCGCTTAATGTATCAACCATACTGGTGATCAACATTGGGAGGTGAGCCTCACGACGGCCATCCTTTAGGCGGTGCAGTTCATTCTCGATATATCCGCTTGGCAGTCCAGCCAGGCGTGGGTAGAGGTCACCGGCTACACCCTGCATATATTTTCCGTGACAGAGTGCACAGCTACGGCTGAGCTTCTCTCCATTTTCAAGATCTGCAGCATGCATAGTAAATGGGAGCAGCAGAGTTGTCGCTGCAACCAGGGTCTTCTTCAGGTTCATGGATCCTCCCTCTTTAGTTAGAAGTTAAATTGTCTGAGCATTTTCTGATTAATATCAAAATGCTATGGTACTATAAAGAGGAGCAAAAATGAAGTATTTAACACAGTTACGTAAAAGGTTGGATCAATGAGAGATAGATTTTCTGGGGTAGTAAAAGTTGGTGACAATATTGTAGAGATCTTTCATCTGCTTGGACTGTTTGTTATTGGCGGCACGATTGCCTGGTCTGCAGTTACAGAGTACATCTCTATTATGAATCAGGGGTATGCATCATTGAGTGATATCCTGCTTCTCTTTATCTATCTTGAACTGGGGGCGATGATTGGTGTCTTTTTTCGTACCCACCGCATTCCAGTCATCTTTCTGCTATTTATCACCATTACCGCAATGACCCGTTATCTGGCAATTGATATCAAGACCATGGGACTCGACCACATTATGGTGATATCAGGATCAATCTTTGTCCTTAGTGTCGCGGTACTGGTCTTGCAGTACAGCTCAAACCGCTACTCATCACAGGATGAGACTGGAGCCTGATAGCCAGGAACAGATAAGTTATCGGACTTAATCAGAGCTTCCCTAGTTGATTAGCTCTTTAGTGTCGTTTAGTACCTGCTCAACATGGTCCTTTACCCTGACTTTGGGGTAGGCTTTTAAAAGTGTGCCTTTGCTATCGAATATATAGGTAGTGCGGACAATTCCCATATAGACCTTCCCATAGTTTTTCTTCTCTTGCCAGACTCCAAAGGCCTCGCACATCTCTGCCTCTGGGTCATTGTCGGCAAGCAGGGTGAAGGGTAGTTCATGCTTGGTAATGAAGTTGGTGTGGGTGCGGGCGGAGTCTTTGGATACTCCAACCACTTCAACCCCCATCTTCCTGAAGCTGGTGATTTCATCTCGAAAATCCTTGGCCTCATTGGTGCAGCCAGGGGTGTTGTCCTTTGGGTAGAAGTAGATGATTAACCCTTTTTTCCCTTTTAGATCTTTAAATGTTTTGATGTCGCCATTCTGATCACTCTTTTTGAATTCTGGAATGGTGGATCCTGTCTCCAACATTAGTCTCTCTCCTTTGCTATATGTCTGTTCTGGTTGTTTCTGATTGTAAATAAAAATGCCCTTCGGGTCTTCCCGAAGGGCACCGGCACCACTAAGAGAGGAGTAGTCTTAGTTTCGCCTAACTGCACGTTACGCGCTTTTACGCTCTCGCTCTGCGCACGAGTCGAGCGAAGCCACTACGCTGCATTTGATCGCTCTTCCCATTTGGTGACCTCTTCATCCCAGTCATCCATTCTGACGTATGGGGTAGTACGAGGAACAGAGATCATATTTGGATCAACCTCAAGCCCCATTCCTTCAAGGTAAGCGGTGATTCCAATACGTTCAATCATCTCGCCGGAGCGCTCATGCTCCAGAGCATTCTCTGCAAAGAAGTCAACGTGGTCACCACTGATCT
>NZ_CEYDPX010000006.1:0-59082 GCF_982804495.1 Candidatus Thiopontia autotrophica
GGTAGTGTGGGGTTTCCCCATGTGAGAGTAGGACATTACTAGGCTTATATCCCGAAAACCCGTAAAGGATCTCCTTTACGGGTTTTCTTTTGTCTGCAGGTTTGCAGGTAGCCCCATAGGATAGCTTCCTTAACAGTTGCAGGCTGGTGTTGCTGGAGCGGGCTGATTAAGACTTAACGTCCCGGTAAGCTCTGATAGAGAGTTTATTTGATGTTTCTCCATGTAAGATACAATGCCTTGGTTGATCTCTTTACAGATTAATGGGTCATTGAACAGGGCTGTTCCAACCCCTATGGCAGTGGCGCCGGCAATGATGAACTCGAGTGCATCCTCTGCACTGGAGATTCCGCCCTGACCAATAATCGGGATATTGTGATCTTTGCAGACCTGATGGACCAGATGAACCATGCGCAAGGCAACTGGTTTGATGGCGGGGCCTGATAGTCCGCCCTGGTTGTTGCCGATAACTGGCCTGCGTTTCTCGATATCAATAGACATGCCCATCAATGTATTGATTACGGCAAAGGCATCGGTTCCGGCATCTATGCAGTGCTGGGCACTGTCGGCAATATCGGTCTGATTGGGTGAGAGTTTGGTAATGAGCGGTTTGGTTGTTGCCTTTCTACAGGCCTCTACTACACGGGCAGAGACCTCTGGATCATTCCCAAATACGGCACCACCATCTTTTACATTGGGGCAGGAGATGTTGATCTCGATTGCGTCTACGGGAGAATCATCAAATAATTTTGTGATCTCTCCATACTCATCGATACTGGAGCCGGAGATATTTGCTATATATCTGGTTTCACTCAGGTCAAGTCTGGGAATGATATCCTCAATAACATGTCTGGCTCCAGGGTTTTGTAGACCAATGGAGTTGATCATTCCTCCAGGGGTCTCTATAACACGGTGTGGGGTATTCCCTAATCTTGCCTCAAGAGTTGTTCCTTTTAGACAGATCGCACCGACCTCCTGGTTGGAGTATCCAGTAATACGTGTGTACTCTTCACCAAAGCCGACACATCCAGATAGCAACACTACCGGGGTTTTCATTCTGATTCCGCAGAACTCTATTGCTAGTGATGGTTTTTCCATAATGATACTATCCAGTCGATTTAGAGATTAGATCTCAAGGAGTGTTGGTGAATATTGTTCTTTATGAGCCGGAGATTGCCCCAAATACCGGGAATATTATACGACTTTGTGCGAACACTGGGGCGCAACTTCATCTGATTCATCCTCTTGGGTTTGAGATGGATGAGAAGCGACTGCGCAGGGCCGGGTTGGATTATCTGGAGCATGCTTCGGTCATGGAGTATCAGACACTGGATTTATGTTTGCAACAGTTTGATCGCTCGAGAATTTTTGCTTCGACAACTCATGCAACGCAATCACATTTTGTGCCTGAATATAGAAGTGGAGATACTTTTCTTTTTGGACCTGAGACCAGAGGGCTGCCGGAGGAGATACGAAACAGCTTTCCACAAGGTCAGAGGATACGCATCCCCATGGTTGGAGGGAGTCGAAGCATGAACCTTTCCAATGCTGTCGCAGTTGTTCTCTATGAAGGGTTGCGTCAGACAGGTTTTTAGGGAGGCTCTGATTAAGTCAATTCGTGATCCAATCAGATCTCCCTTACAAGTTATTCTATGGGGACGATAGAGCCCTTCCCTCAAACCCCCATCCCATTAAGCTTTTTCAGAGGTTTCCTGGTTTTCTGTTTTGAGCCCTCGTTGCAGAAGATCACGTACAGCCATTTTTGGGTTCTTGTTGTTGTGAAGCACATCTGCGACCTGTTTTGTAATAGGCATTTCTATCCCCCTTGATAATGCTATCTGGTTTATATCGCGTGCCGCATCAAATCCCTCTACAGTTTGGCCAATCTCCTTGAGTGCCGCCTCTGCAGTTTTACCTTTACCAATTGCTATCCCAAATCGACGGTTTCTTGATTGGTTATCAGTACAGGTAAGCACCAGATCTCCAAGGCCACCAAGGCCCATAAAGGTTTCTGCCTTCCCACCATAGTCCGTGCCAAGCTTTATTAGTTCATGAAGGCCACGGGTAATCAGTGCTGCTCTTGAGTTGGCACCAAAGCCAAGACCATCAGCGATACCGGCCGCAATAGCCAATACATTCTTGGTGGCACCACCAATCTCAATACCAGGGATATCATTACTTGTATAGCAACGAAAAGTTTCACTATGAAACAGTTCAGCAATAGTGTGCGCATGTTCAATTTCATCTGATGCAATGGTTACGGCAGTTGGTAGTCCCTGCGCAACCTCTTTGGCAAAGGTTGGCCCAGAGAGCAGTGCTTTTTTTCTTCCACTACCAAGCTCCTCCTCAATAACCTGATGAAGAAGTTTGTGTGACTCTTTCTCTACCCCTTTGGTTGCCCAGACAACTGTAGTGTCGTCAGGAATCGTGCTCCGGATTTTTTGCAGGGTGGTTCGAAAAGCGTGACTTGGAACTGCAACAACTACTATTTCGGCAACTTCAACTGCCGAGGCGATATCTGGATTCAGAGAGAGTGACCCCGGCATCTGCACACCAGGTAGATATTGCCGGTTCTCATGGTCTCTGCTTATGGTTTTCAGATGGTCTGGTGAGTGTCCCCAGAGGGTAACATCATGGCTCTTGCGAGATAACTGTATAGCAAGAGCAGTCCCCCATGACCCTGCCCCCAGAACAGTTACCATTTTTGGTTGGCTGGATGACGACATTTGGGCTTTAGTCTGGATAGCCTTTAGTGCTTTGTCTCACTAGTGTCGGACTCCTCACGCTGTTGCATCTCTTGCTGGCGCTTTGCATAGATGGCATCAAAATTGACTGGTGCCAGTACTAGAGGAGGGAACCCACCTTTTGTTGTCAGATCAGAGATGGCCTCACGAGCATATGGGAACAGGGTGTTTGGACAGTATGAACCCAGCACATGTCCCAGAGCCCCCTCCTCAAATCCGGCAAGAGCAAATATACCTGCCTGCTGAATCTCTGCGAGAAATGCGGTCTCATCATTTACAGTAACGGTGGTGGTCATAGTGATTACGACTTCATAGAGGTTTTCACCAATTTTATGGTGCTGTGTTCCAATATTAAGATTGCTCACAGGCTCCCACTTCTCTTGAAATATGGCGGGTGATTTGGGTGACTCAAAAGAGACATCCTTCAGGTATATTTTTTGGATTTCAAAAGTTTGTTCTGTCTGTTCTTCACTCATAACTGTTCTCTTGTAGGGATTCTCGTGGTTGTATCTAAATTATTGAAATTGCCTAACCCATTGAGTCAGGCTGCTAAGGTCCATGGCTCCAGCCTGGCGGGCAATCTCCTTTCCATGCTTGAAAATTGCGAGTGTGGGGATGCTCTGAATGCCATACTGCCCCGCAATGGCCTGCTCCTGCTCCGTACTTACCTTGGCAAGACGATAGTGGGGCTGTAATTGTTTTGCTGCTTGCGAAAATACAGGAGCCATCATTTTGCATGGGCCGCACCAACTGGCCCAGAAGTCGACCACAACAGGGATATCGTTGCGTTCAATATGACGCTGAAAATTATGGGCTCCCAGATCAACTGGATTGCCATCAAACAGTGAGTTGTGACACTTGCCACATTTTCCATCAGAGACAAGTTTGGATGCAGGAAGGCGGTTGATGCCGTCACAGTGCGGGCAGACAATATGAAGGCTATCTGTCATCTGTTACCCCTCCAGCAACGGGTCAAGTTTGCCTGCCGCATTCAGTGCAGATAAATCATCAAAACCGCCCACATGGGTCTCCCCAATGAAGATCTGCGGAACCGTTTTGCGTCTACTACGCTCCTCCATTTGCGCCCACCCATCACTGTCACCATCAATAAATATTTTGGTGTACTCGGCCCCTTTTCTATCCAGAAGGGCCTCAGCCATACGGCAGTACGGGCATGTCTTGGTGCAATAAACTTCAATTTTTGGCATATATTTATATTACAGCTACAGTTATTTGTATGAGACAGGGAGGCCGGCATTTTTCCAGGAGCGAATACCACCCTTGAGATTATAGACCTTTTCAAACCCGCCTTTTTTCATCTGTGAGCAGGCAACTCCAGAGCGTTGACCAGATCTGCA
The DNA here is from genome assembly GCF_982804495.1 of Candidatus Thiopontia autotrophica. NCBI lineage: Bacteria > Pseudomonadati > Pseudomonadota > Gammaproteobacteria > Candidatus Thiopontia > Candidatus Thiopontia autotrophica. The sequence continues at coordinate 4,100 of NZ_CEYDPX010000006.1, forward strand.
GATAGCAATAACTGGATGTGTACGGTGTTTGTCCAGATCGCCAAGGCTGTTTTTGAGTTGGTTCAGGGGAATATGTGATGCCCCCTTGATCTGCCCATCTTTTGTCAGTTCATCCTTGGCGCGTACATCAAGCAACACGGTGTCATCCTCATTCATAAGGCGAATGGCGGCTTCAGGAGTGATGGATTCAAATCCACGCAACTGATCCCCATAAATATTGAAGAACAGCATAACTAGCGTCATCACAAAGGCAGCAACCAGCTCCCAGTTGTTGAATATAAAGGTTGATAGTTCTTCCATGAACATCGATCTCTTGTTTAAGTAGTTGTTATTAGGTGCTGGGGTTCTCTTCAGTCCAGCTACATGGTTTGCCGATATTCATTGCCGATAGAATTTTTTCCGGCAGGCAGAATCCGGTAAAGCCACTCTGAAACAGATTTAGTCCAACAAATGCAGTAAACCATAGCCAGCTTGGGTCCGTTGATATGGTTCCATCCAGGAACAGTGAAAGCAGGACAAAGAAGCCGGCAAGGATACGCAGGATCTGTTCTCTTGTCATTGTATTCTCCTTAAAGACAGGTTGTGTTGCAGATATAGAGCATCAGACCCCATATTATAGCCAAAATCTATATTCAGGAGTGGTAGATGGCGAGAAAATTACCGCCAGCAACAGCAGGTAAGAAACCTCTGAAAAAGCCTGATGGGATGGGGTTGTGGGGGAAGGACTCTATAGTCCCCACAGGATAACTTGTGAGGGAGATCTGATTGGGCCACAAAGTGACTTCATCAGAGCTTCCTTAACAGCGACAGAAAACCTCTTTCATCATACCGATTAGCTTGAGTGTTCTACTGTCTCCAACCATATAGAAGACCCGGTTTGCATCCTTGTATGAATCCAGAATTCCACGGTCACGCAGTGTGGACAGGTGTTGTGATATGTTGCTCTGAGATGTGCCTACTGCATCAACTATCTGCTGTACACTCAACTCATCTTTTCCCAGTACACAGAGAATCTTTAGACGAAGCGGATGTGACATTGCTTTCAGTGATCGTGATGCACGATCAATATCTTCATCATTTCCAAGCAGGTTGTCTGCCTCGTCACACTCACTGTTTTCCAGCGTTTCCACCTTACTCATTTTAGTGATTCCCCTCTATCCTTGAGTTGTTTTTTCACATCAGCCAACATCTATTCACATCTATAAAGCGTGACATTATATAATAACGAGACCAATGTCTACTTCGAGATGAATCTATTTGTATGAGTTCTAAACGCGGCCCGGTACTCCTCTGTATTCTGGACGGCTGGGGATATAGAGAGTCCTCAGACTGCAATGCAATTGTCACTGCAGATACCCCGGTATGGGATAAATTATGGGAAGAAAATCCACATGCATTGATTGCTACACATGGCGCAGAGGTTGGGTTGCCGGCAGATCAGATGGGAAACTCTGAGGTTGGTCATCTCAATCTTGGTGCAGGTCGTGTGGTCTATCAGGAGTACACCAGAATATGTCGTTCCATTCGTACCCACTCGTTTTATTCTAATCAAACACTGGTTACACCAATAGATGATGCTGTAAAGAGCGGCAGTGCCATCCATGTTGTTGGCCTGCTGTCGCCAGGTGGTGTTCATAGCCATGAAGAGCATATTCACTCTATAGTCAAAATGGCAGCAGAGCATGGTGCGGAGAAGATTTATGTACATGCATTTCTGGATGGCCGTGATACCCCACCAAAGAGTGCAGCCTCATCCATTGACAAGATGGAGGCCGTATTTGGTGAGTGCGGGGCAGGTGCTATCGTCTCTGTCATTGGGCGTCATTTCTCAATGGATAGAGACCGACGATGGAAACGGGTTGAGAAATCGTATCGCTCAATGGTTGAGGGGGTTGCCGAGTATAGAGCAGATAGCGCAATGGAGGCGCTGGAGATGGCTTACGCTCGTGGGGAGAGCGATGAATTTGTCGATGCAACAGTTATTGCAAAAGATGGGGAGTCACCCATCAAAATGGTGGATGGAGATGTCGTGCTGTTGATGAACTATCGTTCTGATCGGGCTCGTCAACTGACAGAGGCCATGATCATGGAGGAGTTCGAGGGATTTGAGCGCGAATCAAGGCCACACTTTGGCTCCATCACATCTCTCACCGAGTACAAGAAGGGGTACGGGATTCCGGTAGCTTTTCCGCCGGACAGATTGCCAAATGTTTTTGGTGAGTATATATCCAGGTTCGGACTGCATCAGTTGAGAATTGCCGAGACTGAAAAATATGCCCATATCACCTTCTTCTTTAACGGGGGCAGAGAGGAGCCATATCCGTATGAGGATCGATTGCTTATCTGTTCCCCAGATGTGGAGACCTATGATCAGCAGCCAGAGATGAGCGCATATGAGGTAACGGCACGTCTGGTAGATGAGATAAGAGGGGGCAAATATGATGTCATTATCTGTAATTTTGCCAATTCAGATATGGTTGGTCATACCGGAAAGATGGATGCGGCAGTTGAGGCGATTGAGTCACTAGACCACTGTTTGGGCAAGGTGGTAGCAGCTATTCGTGAGGCTAATGGCGATATGTTGCTGACAGCAGATCATGGTAATAGTGAAACCATGTGTGACCGTGAAACTGGCCAACCACATACCTCGCACACTATGAATCCGGTTCCACTAATTTATATAGGAGATGGTATCTCAGTTGATCGTGTCTCATCAGGCGCACTATCTGATATTGCGCCGACTATGCTACATATTTTAGGGTTGAAGGTGCCTGCCGAGATGACAGGAGAGAGTCTGTTACAAGAGTCCTGAAGATGAGACCGGCTGGTTGAGGGGGCTTATTTAGAAGAGTCAGGCTCGGTTCCGGATGTTCCATCCATCATATCCAGCTCCTCATCGAGGAGCTTTTCGCTGACCTCATCCAGAGGCTCATAACGTTTTGAAATGGGGGGTTCGTAGTGGTCCATGCGAACATTGTCCGCCATTTTCCTGGCCTTTTTGCGTGCACGTTCAGCGCGCTCAAGCTCCTCTTCTCTGTCCTCTTCTCTATCCTCTTCGGCCTCAATTCGATCAAGCTCAGCCTCCATCTCCTCCTCGGTTGGACCATCGTCTTCATCTGGCTGTGATGATGAACTGCCTCCTGATGGAGAGTTGGGTGATGGACTTTTCGGAGGAGTGCTGTCCGTAGAGCTGTTGCTATCATCATCTTTTGGCATAAAGAACTTTGAAAATATAATCCCTGCCTCAAACAGAATCCACATGGGAATTGCCAGTAGGGTTTGGGAGATCATGTCTGGCGGAGTCAACAGCATACCAATAACAAATGCGCCAACGATAACGTAGGGGCGTTTTTCACGAAGCTTGTCAGGAGTAGTAGTTCCCATCCAGACCAGCAAGATGGTAGCAATTGGAACCTCGAAGGCGACCCCAAATGCAAAGAAGAGCTTGAGCACGAAGTCCAGGTAGTCCTTCATGTCCGGCATTACCTCAACCCCCTCAGGTGCGGTGGTGGTGAGGAAGGCAAAGATCAGCGGAAATACCACATAGTAGGCAAATGCCATGCCTGTATAAAAGAGAACAGTGCTTGATGCTGCCAGCGGCATCACCATCTTGCGCTCATGCTTGTAAAGGCCTGGCGCAACAAACCCCCATACCTGATAGAGGATATAGGGAATTGCAATATAGAAAGAGAAAATCAGCGTCAGCTTGAAGGGTGTCAGAAAGGGAGAGATTACACCGGTAGCAATCATGCTCTGCCCCTCCGGGAGGAGCTCCATCAAGGGGCTGGCTACGTAGTGATAGATATCGTTGGCAAAGGCAAACAGGCCAAGAAAGACAACCAGAATAGCCATCACTATTCGTAACAGACGGTCACGCAGTTCAATCAGATGGCTGACAAATGTCTGTTCCGCAGAAATTCCTTCGGGACTACTATTGCTCATCAGTAGTACTCGTCATCACTATTGTATTTTTTTTCCGCTTTCTCTTTGGGGTCAGTTTGATCGACAGGAGCAGATGAGTCCTCAGCTTCCTGGGCTACCTCATTGGTGGCGCTTACCATCTCTTCGGTTGCCTCATGAATCTCTTTCATATCAGCTTGGGTCTCTTCAATAATGTCATGCAAACCGGCAGTAGATGCATGTTTTTCCATCACCTTCTTCATCTCTTCCGCTTTGAGTTCACGGTCAATGTCAGATTTTACTGAGCTAATAAAGCGTGAAATTTTGCCAAACCATTTTCCGGCCGTGCGTGCAAGCGCCGGCATTCGCTCTGGCCCTACTACAAGCAGAGTGACCACAGCGATAATAGTCAGTTCCCAGAATCCAATATCAAACATAGAGAGATGTCAGAAGAGAGGGGTTCCTCTCTGCTGCTACGTTAAACCTTGTCTTTCTCTTCGACCTTCTGACCTTCTATGACATCCTCTTCAGCCTGATTCAACTGCGCAGGTTCTGCAGCAGGCTCTTCGGTTTTGTCTCCATCCTTGACAGCGCTCTTGAAGCTCTTGATAGCTCCTCCAAGATCACCGCCCACATTTTTCAGTTTCTTGGTTCCAAAGATCAGGATAACCAATACCAGTACTATCAGTAACTGCCAAATTCCAATGCCTCCAACGCCCATCGTCACTACTCCCTTGTAATAAATTTAAAGAAATATCTGGTAGATAATCCTGAGATTATAATGGCTTTAGCCAAAGCCGGGGAGATTTTTACCTCCCAGCAGGTGGATATGAAGATGAAAGATCACTTGTCCTCCATCTGCACCGGTATTGATAATGGTGCGAAACCCTCCATCCAGCCCCTGTGTATGTGCCAATTCCGGTAATAGCCTAACCATTTTTGATGTCAGAGCATCATCTTCTGCTGTAAGTGTAGCCAGGCTCTCGGTATGTCTCTTTGGGATCATCAACAGATGTACATCAGCCTTCGGATAGATGTCCCTGAATACCATGATCTCATCATCCTCATAGACAATGTCCGCCGGAACCTCACCAGATACCATTTTGCAAAAAAGACAGTCGTCACTCATCTATACACTCTCCCTGGAGGCCTTCTCCTCATGGCCAGAGACACCCAGTCTCCGCTCCAGTTCAGATAAAACCTCGTCAGGTGATATGTTTTGGTGGGAGAGCAGTACCAGGCAGTGAAACCATAAATCTGCCATCTCATAGACGATTTGTGCATGATCCCCATCTTTTGCAGCAATGACAGTTTCTGTAGCCTCTTCACCAACTTTCTTCAGGATTGTGTCAATTCCCTTGTGGTAGAGACTGGAGACATAGGACTCTTGTGGATCTGCGCTCTTCCGCTCCTCCAGAATTGATGTGAGTTCGTTGAGAATATTACTCATGGGGACTCCCTGGTAATGTGCTGGTTGAGCAGCTCCTTGAGTCGGCGCAGTCCGCTGGAACGATTGTTTGTGGGTTGTTCGATAATATCACTGGCGCTGATTCCAGGCTTATCGTAGAAGCGTGCATTTGCCTCGTCATTAATGGTAAGGATAGAACCATCAAGCGCAACTCCGGCAAACAGCCCTTTACTGCGTGACCATGAGTAGATTTCTGTTCTCAGCAGGGGGTCAGTTGCAGCGGTAGTATCTCGACCAATAGGCCCGGCAGACATTGATGCGTCAACTCCCAGGGTCAATTTGCCATCCAGCAGGCTTTCAATACTGTTGGGACGCTTTATGGAAAGAATAACATCACTGGATTGGGCGCCAATCTGATACCCATAGCTGGCCCCACTCATGGAGACAAAGACAGGATTGTTCCACTCTTTATCTTTTCTGAATAGCATCACCCCATTACCGTGTCTGACTCCAACCCCAAAACCAACGCTAATCATGCCTGGGAGGATTATTACTCCATCACCTTTTTGTAATAGAGAGGACGGGATGCTCTCCTCCTCAGGGCCAACCAGCACATCTTCCAGCACCTGTATGGCAGACCAGATGGTTGCGGTCTCTTTGCCTCCTGCAATAGCCTGAAGTGGTGCCAGAATAAATGCCAAGGCAATGACCAGGGTCTTGAGTGTTCTCATTGTCGATACATCTCCTTTGGATCTTTCAGTACCGGTGCAATAGTTTTCCACTGATCTTCCTCCAGTTCACGGTAGAAACAGCTGTGACGTCCAGTGTGGCAGGCAATTCCGCCACGCTGTTCAACTGTGATCAGCACCACATCTTCATCACAATCAAGGCGTATAGAACTGACAATCTGTTGGTTCCCAGACTCCTCTCCTTTGTGCCATAAGCGTTCTCTGGAGCGTGACCAGTATACGGCATGCCCAGTTTCAGTAGTGAGTTGTAGTGACTGACGATTCATCCAGGCAAACATCAGGATATCTCCAGTTTCTGCCTCTTGAACGATAACAGGTACCAGCCCATCCTCTGTCCAGTTGATCTCATCTAGCCATTTCGTGGGATTACTCACAATCTAACCTCTATTCCCTGTTCTGCCATAAAGGCCTTTGCCTCTCCAACAGTATACTCGGCAAAATGGAATATGCTGGCTGCCAGTACGGCATCTGCGCCACCCTTGATAACTCCATCAGCCAGGTGCTGCAGGTTACCAACTCCACCAGAGGCAATGAGCGGTACAGATACTGCTTCACTTACCGCTTTGTTAAGGGGCAGATTGAACCCCTGTTTGGTTCCGTCACGGTCCATGCTGGTCAACAAGATCTCTCCAGCACCGTAATCAACCATCCTCTTCGACCACTCTATGGCATCAATTCCTGTTGCTTTGCGCCCACCATGGGTGAATATCTCCCACTTTAGAGGCTCACCTTCGGTACTGACTCTTTTGGCATCAACGGCAACTACAATACACTGCGATCCAAAACGGTCAGATGCCTCACGTACAAACTCGGGGTTGAAAACGGCGGCGGTATTTATAGCCACCTTGTCGGCACCAGCATTAAGCATACGGCGAACATCGGCCACCTCACGTATGCCCCCACCAACGGTGAGAGGGATAAAAACCTGGCTGGCCACCTGTTCTACCACATGAACAATAGTGTCACGTCCCTCATGGCTGGCGGTGATGTCAAGAAATGTTATCTCATCAGCCCCCTCATCATCATAGCGCCGAGCTACCTCAACCGGATCTCCAGCATCACGAATATCGACAAACTGAACTCCTTTAACCACACGTCCCTGATCGACATCAAGACAGGGGATAATACGTTTTGCCAGCCCCATAAAAAACCCCTAATTTTGTTGGTCAGAGTAATGTTGAGCCTCAGCAAAATCCAGAGACCCTTCATAGATCGCTCGCCCGGTTATTGCTCCCATGATGCCGTGGTCAGCAACCTTGCAGAGTGCCTTGATATCATCCATGTTGGTGATTCCTCCAGAGGCAATAATAGGTATATTGACGGAGTCGGCCAGTTTTCTGGTGGCATCCACATTGACACCTTGCATCATCCCGTCTCGACTGATATCGGTGTAGACGATAGAGGATACCCCGTCAGATTCAAAGGATTTGGCAACATCGGTTGCGTCCTGATCAGAGACCTCGGCCCAGCCATTTATTGCAACCTTACCGTCCTTGGCATCTATGCCCACAATTACGTGACCAGAAAATTCACTGCAAAGATCTCGAATAAAGGATGGGTCGGTAATCGCTTTGGTGCCAATAATTACATACTCTACGCCGGCATCAATATAGGTTTGGACTGTCTCATGGGTACGGATACCGCCACCAATCTGAATTGGAAGATTGGGATAGGCAGCAGCAATGGCATGGACTACTCCCGCATTTTTTGGTTCACCATCAAATGCACCATTAAGGTCAACAAGATGGAGACGACGAGCCCCCTGTTCAACCCACTGGGCAGCCATGGCAACTGGATCATCAGAGAATATGGTCTCATCCTCCATGATGCCCTGACGAAGGCGCACACATTTTCCATCCTTTAGATCGATGGCAGGAATGATAATCATAGGTTCATTAGGCATTATGGTTGTCCATTCCAATCAGTGAAATTTTTCAATAATTGCAGGCCGGCATGTTGGCTCTTTTCTGGGTGAAATTGTGTAGCAAACAGGTTGTCTCGGTAGAGTGCACATGCAAAATCAAATCCATAATGGGTGGTTGCAGCAGTCTCATCACTGTTGCCGGGTTCTGCATAGTAACTGTGCACAAAGTAGAAGCGGCTCTTGTCCTCAATCGTGGACCACATTGGGTGATCTATGCTCTGTTTTACCTGATTCCAGCCCATATGTGGAATCTTTAACCTCTCGCTGCCTGTGTCGCTCTTTTCCATTAGAGGGTCAGGAAACTGTTTTACCTCTCCACTGATAATGCCGAGCCCATTGGTGCCACCATTCTCTTCACTTTGTTCAAGCAGAAGCTGCATCCCCAGGCAGATACCAAAAAATGGACGGTCTATGGCAACATCACGCACAACTTGAGACAGACCTCTCTTCTCAAGTTCATCCATACAGTCACGCATTGCGCCAACACCTGGAAATACTACCCGGTCTGCAGAAAGTATTGTCTCGGCATTATCAGTTACAACCACATTGAGGTCAGGCGCAACATGCTCCAACGCCTTGGAGACCGAGCGCAGGTTTCCCATACCGTAGTCAATTACGGCCAGAGTGGACACTTTAGAGCGAGCCTTTGGTGGAGGGCAGTTGCCCTTTCATCCGCTCGTCAGCTTCCACAGCCATCCGAATAGCACGTCCGAACGCCTTGAAGATTGTCTCGGCAATGTGATGGCTATTTCTGCCTCTGATTACATCGATGTGTAGAGTAGCCTCCGCATGATTAGTAAAGCCCTGGAAGAACTCAAAAAATAATTCGGTATCAAATTCCCCTACTGTTGTGCTGGGAAATGTGGCATTGAACTCAACTCCTGGTCGACCAGAAAAGTCTATGACCACCCGGGAAAGCGCCTCATCCAGGGGAACATATGCATGGCCGTAACGGCGAATTCCTTTTTTATCTCCAAGAGCCTGGTTGACTGCCTGACCAATAGATATTCCGATGTCCTCAACTGTGTGGTGTCCATCAATATGTAGATCACCAGACGCATTGATTTCCAGGTCAATCACACCATGACGGGCAACTTGATCCAGCATGTGTTCCAGAAATGGGACACCAGTGTTGAGTTTTGCAGAGCCGCTTCCATCCAGATCAACAGAGACCTCAATCTGGGTCTCCAGGGTGTCGCGTTTGATATTGGCAATACGGTTAGTCATGGGAAGTTAAATGTTTCTTGCGTTAAGGGTTTATTTGTAAGGCTATAGAATAACCGGTTATTGCCCCAGTTTGAACAGTTTGAGAGCGTAGTTACAGAAAAATAGGGGGTTTTTTGATAAACCATGTTGGTAATAGTCGTAATATAGCGGAAATTGATCAAGATCAACAAAATTGCTGAATAAACCCTGTAGTATCAATGTATTCATTATCTTTTGGAAAATAGTCGAGATGGTCGTAAAAAAAACACCGGCAGTGCTTTGTCCACAATGTGAGCTGAATGATGTCTGTCAGCAATATGGTGTAGCTGATACAAATGATGCAGTTGTGCTGGGCGAGGTTACTCCCCAACAGAATGTGGAGAAAGGGGACGTTATTTGTCGGTCAGGTGATAATTTTGACTACCTCTATGCAGTTCATTCGGGTGCATTCAAGAGCATGGTCACTCTGCCTGGTGGTGAGGAGCGAATTACAGGTTTCTATTTTGCGGGGGAGATTATTGGTTCGGAAGGGGTTAGTACAGGACAGTATGGGAGAACAGTGGTTGCACTGCAGGATAGCCAGTTATGTTATTTCCCGGAGATATCTTTCTCTCCAGATGATGCAGCTCACAAGATGATTCGCCAGGGGCTGCTGGTTGCAATGAGTCATCAGGTAAAAAATGAGCAGTGGACAGGTCTGATGGCGGCACATCGTGCAGAACAGAGGGTAGCAATTTTTCTCTACATGGTATCCAGGCGGCTGGAATTCCATGGTTTTTCAGCAATAGAGTTCCGTCTGCCAATGTCGCGAGATGAGATTGCCAGTCATCTCGGGTTGGCGGTAGAGACTGTTAGCAGATCGTTCCAAAAGCTCAAGAATGCTGGTCTTATCCAGGTTAGCGGCAGAAATCTGGTGCTCGAAGATCGAGATGCTCTACAGCTATTTTCCTGAATGTAGCATAAAGGTTACAGGGCCATCATTTACTAGTGAAACCTGCATGTCAGCACCAAATTCGCCCTGTGCTACTGTGGGGTGTTGTTCTCTTGCTGAGGTGACAAGTTGTTGAAACAGGTGTTTCCCCATGTCTGGGGGGGCTGCGGCCGAGAATCCTGGCCTCATACCATTTTTTGTGTCGGCAGCCAGAGTAAATTGCGGCACCAGCAGTAGTCCACCACCGGTTTGTTGAAGGGAGAGGTTCATCTTGCCCTCACTATCAGAAAAGATACGGTAGCCAAGAATTTTTCTCAGGAGATAGTTTAGCTCTATCTCACTATCATTCTGTTCCACCCCAACCAGAACAAGAAGGCCGCCACCAATCCCTCCAATACATTTACCCTCTACAGAAACGGACGCACTGGATACCCGTTGAAGCAACGCTATCATCTCATGAAGGGCATCATCAGTTTTTCTGGTTCGCTAAATTGGTTAATATCATAGGCCATACGCCCCATATTCTGGTTCATTGTAGACATGGAGCCATTCATCTGATTGATGTCCGAGCTCATTCCAATGATTGCACCAGACATCTCCTCAATATTTTCTGACATTCCATTGATGCGCCCTGACATGCTGCCAATATTGCGATTAAGTTGATGCATGTCCTTGCTCATATTATCCATGTTTCCCGACATGGACTGCATGCCAATGCGCACCTGTTTGAAATCCTCAGACATGGCGGCCTGTCCCTCTTCCATACTTCGAGCCATGGTGGACATCCTGGTACGCATATCCCGCATATCTTCTGCCATACTGGTGACGTCCAGGCTCATCTGAATTACTGCGCCAGTCATCTGGTGCATATTCAGCCCCATGCTGAACATGAATAGCGCCATGCCACCACCGGCTATAGCGCCTATAGAGAGCATTTTAGAGGGTATTGTCTTTAGGCTGGCACTGTCTGGAGCTGTGTGATTGTGGTCTGGTTCACTCATTTATCTCCCCCGGTCTTGCTGTCAGCACTGTTCCCATGGAAGACCGCGAAATCTCCAGCCACCCACGCTGCTTCGTTGATGATCCTCATCAAGCTCTCCCTCAAAACCCTCGTCAATATTGAAGACCTGGTTAAATCCATCCTCAATAAGCTTCTTGCCGGCCTCAAGAGAGCGTTTGCCACTACGACATATCAGGATAATGGGTACCCCTGACGGATCGCTGTTTCCATGTATGCCACCCAATAACAGTTTTCTGAGATCAACAGAAAAGTTCTGATTGATAGTCCAGTCAGGCTCATCAATCCACGGAATATGGACTGCTCCAACAGGGTGTCCTACAAAGAGGAATTCCATGCTTGAGCGTACATCAATCAATAAAGTGCGCGGATCATCCTGTACCATCTGCCAGGCAGCATTGGGAGAGATCGAATTGATTTCATTGGTAGCCATATCGCCAGTCGCCGGTTATTCAAGGAAGGTCTGATCAAGTCGCTTAGTGACCTAACCAGATCTCCTTTACAGGTTATCCTATGGGGACTATAGAGCCCTTCCCCCAAACCCCCATTCCATTAAGCTTTTTCAGAGGTTCCTTAACCTGAGTCATCTAGTAATCTAGTGTAGAGTACACGATATTTAAGAATGGTCATAGAGTAAAAAATGGGAAGAAATATTGATGCTCCGAAACCACCCAAAACACTTTTAAGGCAGGTTGGGAGGGCGATTGCAGATTACAAGATGATCAGGGATGGTGACCGGATTATGCTGGGACTTTCCGGAGGAAAGGACTCGCTCTCTCTTCTCCATATTTTGCTTCATATGCAGCGCCATGCACCTATCAATTTTGATATAGCGGCAATGACAGTGGATCCGGAGATGGAGAGTTTTGATCCGGCAGTATTGGGCCCATATCTTGAGTCCATGGGGGTTGAGTGGTTATTGGTATCACAGCCAATCATGGAGCAGGCTGAGGGCCATATGAAGGGGGACTCATTCTGTTCCTGGTGTGCCAGAATGAAGCGTGGGGTGATGTATACCACGATGAGAAAGGAGGGCTACAATGTACTGGCTCTGGCGCAGCACCTGGATGATTTGGCTGAAAGTTTTCTGATGTCAGCTTTTCATGAAGGGCGACTAAATACAATGAAGGCACACTATACGGTTGCAGCGGATGATCTGCGAGTGATTCGGCCGCTGGTATATGCGCGGGAGAGACAGCTGCAGGACTTTGCAGACGAGGCCAGACTACCAATCGTGAATGAGAATTGTCCGGCCTGTTATACAAAACCAACCCAGAGGGCACATATGAAGAGGTTGCTGGCAGATGAAGAGGAGAGCAATCCAGGCCTTATGAAAACCCTGCTCTCAACAATGCGTCCATTAATGGCGAAAGATCACGCTTAGGGTAGCCAGTACATGGACGCAAGGTGGAATAGAGGGTTACTTTTTCCAGAATGCGGGAGAAAAGAGAACCAGGATACTGAAAATCTCCAGTCGCCCGATTAGCATGGAAAAACTGAGAATCCCTTTTGCACTGTCACTGATCTCCCCGTAGTGGGCTCCTACATCCCCAAGTCCAGGCCCAAGATTATTCATGCAGGCGGCCAGGGCAGAAAAGGCGGTAACCTGATCCAGTCCAGTTGCCATTAATAGAATAAGCATAATGCTGAAGCTGGCCACATAAAGAGAGAAGAACCCCCATACTGCGGTGATTACACTCTCTGGAATGGATTTATTTCCAATCTTGACAGGAATTTGTGCATTAGGGTGAATCAAACGGGCAATCTCCCGTATCCCTTGTCGAAAAAGCATCAGGAAGCGAATCACCTTCATGCCGCCTCCAGTTGAACCGGCACAACCACCTATAAAACTGGCAAAAATAAGCAGGAGCGGCAGAAAGCTTGGCCATACATGAAATTGTGTTGTGGTAAATCCTGTGGTCGTGCCAATTGAGACGGCCTGAAAAATACCGTGCCAGATAGCCTCACCGCTATCCTCAAAGATTCCGGAAGATACCAGGAAGAGAGATGTAATGGCTGCAACTGAGGCAAGTATTGTGATGTAGGTGCGGAACTCCGAATCCTGCAGATATGGTTTAATAGTAAAGCGACTCAAGGCAAGAAAGTGGAGTGAGAAGTTGATGCCTGAGAGCAGCATAAAGAGCAGTGCAATGCTCTCAATGAGTCTGCTATCAAACCACCCAATACTTGCATCATGAGTTGAAAATCCTCCAATGGCTACTGTCGAAAAGCTGTGGGCAATCGCATCAAAAGGGGTCATCCCGGCAAGCCAATAGGCAGTACCGCAGGCAATAGTCAGACCCAGATAGATAAACCAGAGTGCTTTGGCTGTTTGAGTAATACGGGGGGTAAGTTTGTTATCTTTGATGGGCCCCGGAGTCTCTGCACGATACAGCTGCATCCCACCAATCCCCAGCATTGGCAGAATGGCTACAGCCAGTACAATGATTCCCATGCCACCAAACCATTGGAGCTGTTGTCTATAGTAGAGAATTGAAGGGGGCAGAGAGTCAATATTGGTGATAACCGTTGCGCCAGTTGTGGTTAATCCGGAAAGTGATTCAAACAACGCATCCATGATGCTCATGTGTGGTGTTGTTCCCAGGGCAAAGGGGAGTGCTCCAGAGAGACCAAGCACAGCCCAGAACAGTACAACGACCAGAAAACCATCGCGTATACGCAACTCTTTTTTGATGCCGCGGACAGGGTTCCAAATCATAAAACCACTAACTACAGTAATCGTTAGCGCAAGAAGAAATGGAAAAAATGCACCATCCTGGTATAGCATTGAGACCACCATTGGAGGGATCATGCTTAGGCTGAATATCATCAGCAATAGCCCAAGAATTCTCTGGATAACCTGAGGTTGCATTACTAGTTCAGTACGCTAAAAAATTGATAGTTTTGAGGGCTTGAATAGTTTCTCGACCTCATGAATTCTGTTTTTATCAATCAGAAAAAGAATGACATGGTCTCCTGATCGAATAACCACATCATGATGCGCAATCAGCACCTCATCCCCTCTGACAATTGCACCAATAGAGGCTCCACGTGGTAGTTTAATATTCTCAATGGCACGATTGACAACTTTGGAGTCATCATGGGCAATAGCCTCAATGGCCTCTGCAGCACCACGACGTAGTGAATGGGCCACAACTACATCTCCTTGCCGAACACGCGCCAATAGAGAGCTTATGGTTGCCTGCTGTGGAGAGATTGCAATATCGATGATCTCACTCTCTACCAGGTTGGCGTATGCGGGGCGATTAATTAAGGTCATAACCTTGTGAGCTCCCAACCGTTTTGCCAGCATGGAGGAGAGTATATTGGCCTCATCATCACTGGTAACAGCAATAAAGACATCGACATCCTCAATGCCCTCCTCAAGCAACAGGTCTCTATCTGCTGCATCACCCAGCAAAACAATAGTGTCAGAAAGGTCCTCGGATAGGCGTTGAGCTTTTTCCGGGTTCTGCTCTATCACCTTTACATCGAGCTCGCTCTCAATAGCGCATGCCAGGCCGGTTCCAACATTTCCACCACCGGCGATCATTATTCTTTGATACGGGCGGTCCAGGCGACGCAACTCACCCATTACCTGTAGCGTGTTCTCCTGTGCCACAACAAAATGCACCTCATCATCAACCTCTATAACTGTATCTTTCTTGGGGAGAATGGGGCGTCCCTTGCGGAAGATTGCAACAAAACGCATATCAACGTCTGGCATATGTTCACGGACAGTTTGCAGTTCATGGCCAACCAGAGGGCCGCCATAATAGGCTCTTACTGTAACCAGTTGGACCTTGCCGTCAGCGAAATCAAGAACCTGGAGAGATCCAGGCAACTCTATCAGTTTTCTGATGTAGTCGGTAACCACCTGTTCAGGGCTGATAAGCATATCTACCGTGGCAGATTCATGCTGAAACAACTCGCTACGTTCAAGGTACTCGGGGGCACGAACCCTCGCAATTTTATTAGGGGTGTTAAAGAGAGTTGCTGCAACCTGACAGGCAACAATATTTACCTCGTCACTGTCGGTTACAGCAAGAATCATCTCGGCATTTTCAGCTCCAGCTTGAGCAAGTATCTTGGGGTAGGACGCATGCCCGGCAACTGTACGAATATCAAGCCTGTCCTGTAGCGCATGTAGCTGTTCAATATCGGTGTCCACCATCGTGACATCATTGGACTCCAGAGCAAGATTTTCTGCTACAGATGTTCCAACTTGCCCAGCTCCCAGGATGATAATATTCATAGAGTCTTATTCATGGTAGTTTTTTGGGGTCGATCCCCAGTATTTTCATTTTTCTATAGAGATTTGTGCGCTCTACTCCGGCACGCTCCGCAGTCTGTGAGACATTCCCATTGGTTTCCAGCAGGTGATGAAGCAGGTAGTCATATTCAAAACGTTCACGAGCAGCCTTGAGAGGAAGGGCAAACTCTGTACGAGGTGATGACACATCTTTCTTTGTGGCCTGGAGTTGCAATGACAGCATGGGAGCAACCTCTTCCTGTCCAATCTCACCCTCACTACCCATAATTAATAACCGTTGTACCAGATTCTTGAGTTCCAGAACATTTCCGGGCCAGCGATACTGCCTGAGCAGGTTGAGTGCCGCCATTGAAAAATTGCGATATGTGAGCCCGTGTCGTTGACTAAAATAATCTACATAGTAGTTCAGTAGATCCATAATGTCCTCAGGACGTTCTCGTAGCGGTGGGATCTTCAGAGGAACACCGTTAAGGTTGAAATATAGATCCTCACGGAAGCTGCGAGCTGAAACCTCATCAGCCAGGGTTTTTTGGGTGGAGGCGATAATTCGCAGATTTGGCTTAATAGGTTCACTGCCACCGACACGAAGAAAACTGCCTGCCTCCAGAGCACCCATCAAACGAGCCTGTGTATTTGGGGCCATCTCATCGATGTCTTCCAGAAAAAGCGTGCCATGGTTAGCCTGTTCCAGGCGTCCATAATTGATCTGTTCACCGGCCTCACTACCAAAGAGCTCTATATCCGTATTTTCTGCAGCAATTGACCCCATTGGTACAACAATAAATGGACCATTTTTTTGAGGCCCATGTTCGTGCACATAACGGGCAAACAGTTTTTTTCCAGAGCCCGATTCACCACTAATCAATATGGGCATATTATGTTGTGCAATACGTTCAGCATCGTTTTTTACCTGTTGAATAGTCAGGCTTTTGCCGGTTGGTTCGGTAGCTGATGCTGAGGTTTGTCTCTGTAGGGAGATATTCTCCTGTTTTAGTCTTGATGCCTTTAGTGCATTGTTAATAGTCAGTAGCAGCTTTGCAAGAGAGAGTGGTTTTTCCAGAAAGTCGTAAGCACCCAGACGGGTTGCCTCTACTGCGGTCTCAACAGTGCCGTGGCCAGACATCATTACAATCGGGAGATCCTCGGCATCATCATCAGATCCCCACTCTTTTAGCAGAGTTATGCCGTCGACATCCGGCATCCATATATCCAGCAGAATCAGATCAGGACGACGATTGCGTCGGGCACTGCGTGCAGTGGAACCATCTTCTGCAGTCTCAACCTCAAAGCCTTCATCCTCCAGGATTTCACGAACAGTATTGCGAATTTCCGGTTCATCATCTACAACAAGGATATATGGCTTCATCCCTGTTCCCCGTCAGGTTGTAGATGTCTGTTTGCAGATTTATGATGTATAGGCAGGCTCAATTCAAAGCAACTTCCCAAGTCCGAGTCAAGAAGTTTGATCTGTCCGTTATGCTCTTCAACTATTCGTTTCACAATTGCCAATCCTAATCCTGTCCCTTTTGGTTTGGTAGTGGCATAAGGGTCAAAGATCTGTGATCTCATCGCCTCATCTATACCTCTTCCATTATCGCAAATTTTTATCTGCAGGGTTTTGGTCGTACCCTGGTCAGCCATTTTAGCAGTGACAGTTACATGAGCTGCTTTTTCCGTACCTGAAGATTCGAGCCCATTTTTAATCATATTATTAAGAATTTGGCGGAGTCGATCAGCATCTCCTTCAACATCCAGAAGCTCGCCCTCAATCTGTAATGTAATATGGTCCGGATACTGCGCACAGTAGAGATCCACAACACCATTCAACAAGGAAGAGGGGGAGACTGTTGTGATTTGTAATTTTGGTACACGCGCATAGTCGGAGAATGCCTGAACCATTTTTTTTAATGTGCTTACCTGTTGCACAATGGTGGTGGTGGCACGATCTAGTACAGCGCCATCCTCTTCGCCCATCTGCTTGAGGTATTTGTGTCGTAGTCGGTCTGCAGAGAGTTGGATGGGGGTAAGTGGATTCTTGATCTCATGAGCCAACCGTCTTGCAACCTCACTCCATGCGGCATTTTTTTGTGCCGAGACCAGGTCAGTTACATCGTCAAAAACAATTACAAACCCTCTTAACTGTTCATTTTCAATCAGGCAGCTACCGCGACAGAAGAGGCTACGTACTCCTCTTGATGTGGTTATCTCCAGCGACACACTCCACTCTTTTTCTCCGGCCTGGATATGATCTGTCAGGGCGTTTACCAGAGGAGAGACAAGCGGATAGTGCTGAGCAATAACTCCTATTGGAATGCCAGATGTATTGATGATTTTGCTGTCCAGAATTTGGCAGGCCGCACTATTGATGCGTTCCAGGCGACGTTGAGAATCCAGAACCAGAACACCCGATGAGAGATGAGAGAGAATCCCTTCAAGTCGCGCATTTTGATGCTCAATCAGCTGCTGGCTTCGGTACAAGCTTTTGTGGGTATGCTCAAGATTAAGCATCATGTCATTGAATGATTGAACCAGAAAACCAAGATCATCATGTGATACGTGAGAGATGGGCTTGTTGTATATTCCGGAGGCAACATCCTGAGTCCCTTTTGCCAGCTCACTAATTGGGGCAGTAAGTCGGCGGGTTGAATAGAAGGCAAACCAAAGTGCACTTAGCAGAGAGAGCAGAAGAATCATTATAAAGGCAATATTGTGAACAGTGCCTCGTTGCCTCTCCAGGTATAACCGTTTTTTGTTGCGCATAACGGCATCATTAATCTTCTCCTGACCACTCTCCAATTGCTTGGGGATAGTAAAGTAGGTAGAGAGAATACGGCTCTCTCCACCCTCTGAATAATAGTTATGAACAGGGATCACAAGATGGAGGATCTGCCCAAGATCTTCATGCCCCTGAACCTTGTGATAATCCAGCCCCTGTTTTATCTGGTTCACAATAAGTGGGTCAAGTGGTGTTGGAACCAGTCCTGGTTCAGATAGCAGGCTACTGATGCTTAGCTGATTTCCTGAAAAGTCATAGAGAGCGAACTCCATAGCCTTACTATCTTCCATGGCATCTTCAAGCAGAATATCTACCATGGATTGAGGCGTGTTGGAGATGGTACTGCCGAGCTGATAGAGATTTTCGATAATTCGTTTTTTGCGCTCATTCAGGGCGGTTTTGTAAAGTGCACGAGATCCATCCAGCGCATTCATGATCTCATGCTCGCCGCTATCCTGTTGTCGGAGAATCTGGGTTGTGAACAGAGAGATAATCAGGATGGGAATAAGAGCAAGAGAGACAAAGATACCGACAAAACGAAAGTGTAGTTTTGCCCCTGATTCACCAGCACTGAGTCTGCGAATCAGGCGGTATAGATTAAGTGATATGTTGGAAAAGAGTATTGTCAGTCCAATAGTGCTGGTAACGACAATATGGGGGAACAGGTCTCCAAGGGTGTCGGGATTATGTATAGCGACAGCCAGAAGCACAAAGGCAATACCTGTGGTAATCGTTCCGGTAACGGCAAGAGTAGTTGATATTGCGCGTCTAAATTTTCCTCTCTGCCGGCTGTCAGAAGGCAAGAGTTTATCCGGCTGTTTTTCAGAGAGTGGCCCAGACATTGATTGCAGGCTCATTATCTTTCAATCAGAATGGTATGCCATCCACTATCCAGCTTCCATTCTGGCCAGAGGTATGGGGTATAGACATATGGACGAATCATTCCGGGGAGTTTGGATGAGTCGATTGAAGAGCGTATTTTTACCTGATACTTACCCTTATCCGACAGCAGAGATTTATCGATAATCAGTGCGTCATGACGCATGGTCATTCTCTCAATGGCCTTTTCAATGGTGCCATAAGTGCCGTGGGAGTTGTTCTTGAGGCTGATCAGGTAATAGCGGCCGGAGAATCCATGATAGCTAAGAATAAAACGATGCTCTCCTTTTGTGACAGTATTGTTTTTACTCCAGAAAGGCGTGATTTCTTCAACCACATACTCTGCGACAAAAGTAATTGGAATTCCATTTTGCAGTGCATCAATGATCTCCTCTCCAAGCATGTAGGAGAACTCTGCGTTGACCATGTAATGGTCGGCAGTCTCACGAATCTCCGGATGAGTTATGACAATCTCCCCGTTGGCACTGAGACTTGTCCACAACAAGGCTATGGCAAGTAGCAGTGTGAAAGGTGAGAGTTTGTTATGCATAATGGTTGTTGGAGTGGTCAGGTGTCGGGCAGTTCTTGTTTAAGAAGCCGTGCATAATAGAAACCATCCACTCCATTATCACCAGAAAGCAGCTGCCATCCAGCTCCTGTAGATTGCCCCCAATCTGCCTCAATATTGTGCGGTGAAGCCTCTGGGTGGGCGCCCAGAAATTTCTGAACTTGCTCCTCATTCTCTTCCGGGAAGATTGAGCAGGTAGCATAGAGTAGTGTCCCCCCTTGTTTCAACATCCCCCAACAGGACTCAAGAATATCATATTGGGTAGCGGCTAGTGCAGGGATATCCTCTTTTCTGCGAAGCAACTTAATGTCAGGGTTGCGTCGAATAACCCCGGTAGCACTGCATGGAGCATCTACCAAAATACGGTCAAACAGTTTGCCATCCCACCACTCTTGGTTGGAGGCATCCCCTTGGGTAATTGTTGCAGTGATGCCGAGGCGCTCCATATTCTCCTCTATCCGCTTTAATCTGTCTGCCTCAATATCCAGAGCAACTATCTCCTCGATCTCTGGTGCCGTCTCTAGGATATGTGCAGTTTTTCCTCCTGGAGCCGCACATGCATCAAGGATTCTCTCGTTGGGTTGGGGTTCTAGCAGTATCGCTGCCTGTTGTGGGGCCTCATCCTGTACCGAGACATCACCAGACTCAAATCCAGGCAGTATCGATACAGAGACCCCCTTGTTTAGAGTAATTGTGGCCGGGCTGTGAACGCTTATTGCAGCCTCTATTCGTGATTCTGCCAGCTGCTCCATATATTGTTCACGTGATACCTTTTGCAGATTGACCCGTAACGTCATTGGAGGGCGTTGATTATTGTTGACGAGAATCTGTTCCCACTGATCAGGCCATGCATGCTGCAGATGTTTGATTATCCAGTCTGGGTGGTTGGTTTTTGCGGTAAGGTTTTGTTCAGTATTCTTAATTAGTTCGTTATGTTCTCGTTGAAAACGGCGCAGTACCGCATTTACCAAGCCCCGAGCCCACTCTTTTCTCAGATGACGAGTTGCATTTACAGTTTCAGAGAGGATGGCATGGGGTGGAGTTCGCATAAAATTGAGTTGATAAATTCCTCCCAGGATGAGGGCATATAGGTCCCCATCCTTCTTCTTGAAGGGACGCTTCAATAGTTTCCCCCCAATTGCCTCTAGCTGAAAAAAGTTGCGTAGCACCCCATAACTTATCTCTTGGGCCAGGGCACGGTCCGATGGTTCAAGGGATTGAGTGGCTTGAGGTAAGGTGGCAGAGAGGGAGCGATGCTGGAAAACAACACCGGCAACTGCCCTTGCCGCCGCTGCGCGCGGCCCCCATGAACTGCTCATGACACAAATTGCATGCCGGACTCTTTAAGCTGAGGCCGTGCATTGAGAAAGTCTGCAGTAGACATAGGGCGCTTTCCAGGTAGTTGTAGCTCCAGAATAGATAGAACGCCATCAGATGTGGCCACATTAATGCCATCTGTAGAGACTTTGGTTGTGGTCCCTGCAGGTGTATTACTCATCTTTTTGTTCTGATCTATAACTGCTCCACGCCAGATCCTGACAACTTTGCCATCCCATGTTGTCTGCGCTACAGGCCATGGATTGAAGGCGTTGATCTTGTGGAGAATTTCTTCTGCACTATCCTGCCAATTTATGTTCGCCTCATTTTTATTAAGCTTTTCGGCATAAGTTGCATCGGCCTCATGTTGTGGTTCTGGGGCCAGCAGTTGCTGTTCAATCTGCCGGATAGTATTCATCAGGGCATCAGCCCCCATTTTGGCCAGGCGATCATGGAGAAGTTGGGCGTTGTCAGTTGGCTGGATCGGGGTGGATAGTTTCATCAGCATGTCGCCCGTATCCAGTCCCTCATCCATCTGCATGATTGTTACTCCAGATTCACTATCCCCAGCAAGAATTGCACGCTGAATAGGGGCTGCGCCACGCCAGCGCGGGAGTAGTGATGCATGGATGTTGAGGCAACCAAAACGAGGCGCCTGTAGAGCCTCCGGAGGCAGAATCAGACCATAGGCAACAACAACCATTAGATCTGCCTGCAGAGCCACAAGTTTTTCCTGTTCATCACTGTCACGCAGTGTTGCGGGCTGAAAAACAGGGAGTCCAGCAATTACTGCCCGCTCTTTTACCGGGCTGGCTCTCAGTTTTCGTCCTCGGCCAGCTGGACGATCGGGCTGGGTATATACAGCAACCACCTCATGAGAGGATTCTAAAAGTGCATTCAGAGCAGAGACAGAAAAATCTGGGGTGCCGGCAAAGATAATTCTCATCACATGGTCTCTTTGCGCTGTTTTTCCATCTTTTTACGAATACGCTGCTGTTTCAGTCTGGATAGCTTATCTACAAATAGTTTTCCTTCCAGGTGCTCCAACTCATGTTGTATGCATACAGCTAGAACGCCTTCCGCCTCAATTTCCTGCTCATCACCTTCACGATCCAGTGCCTGCACGATCACTTTTTCAGCACGCACAACCGACTCATAAATGCCAGGTACAGAGAGACACCCCTCCTCATTGGCCTCTTTCCCCTCGGATCTTGTGATTACAGGGTTGATAAGACAAACCGGCTGGTTTTTCTCTTCGGATATATCGATAACCACAATGCTGTGTGGATTGTTGACCTGAACTGATGCAAGCCCGATGCCTGGGGCTGCATACATAGTCTCAAACATATCATCCACACACTGACGGATCTCATCAGTGACAGATTTTACGGTAGTGCTTTTTTTCCGTAATCGCGGGTCTGGATATTTCAGGATTTCTAACAACGCCATAATTTTTCGTTCATAATGGTAAAAATTGAGTGTAATGGTATCGCAAAGAGAGAGGTTAGTCCCAATCATGGAAGAGGTTACTGGAGTGTCTCATGGATAAAGTATCTGCATGGCTGACCCTCCATCATGCCCCATCAGTTGGTCCTGTTACCTTTCGTAAGGCTCTCGATTACTTTGGGTCACCAGAATCTGTATTGGAGAGTGGCCGCGCGCTATTAAGCAAATCTGGTATCTTCAAAAGAGAGGCTCTCGATTTCCTTGCACAAACGGAGTCAAAGAGGGCTCAGTTAATTGAAAAAGATCTGCGTTGGCTTGAGGGAGACGATGCACATATCCTGTTTTTGGGCAGTGAGGATTATCCTCAATTATTGATGGAAATCTCTGACCCACCATCACTATTGTTTGTGCGCGGCAACCCGGATGCACTGCTACTTCCACAGCTGGCAGTGGTTGGTAGTCGTAATCCGGATGTTGTAGGCAAGGAGATAGCACGAGATTTTGCAAGAAAGTTGGCGCGAGCAGGGTTAACCATAACCAGTGGAATGGCATTGGGGATTGATGCAGAGGCGCACAGGGGCGCGTTGGATGGCGGTAAGACAGTTGCGGTTACAGGCACTGGGCTGGACCGGGTCTATCCAGCAAGAAATCGTGATTTGGCACATGAAATAGTTCAGCAGGGTGCCATTGTTTCGGAATTTGCTATTGGTACGGAGCCGCGTCCGGAGAATTTTCCACGAAGAAATAGAATTATAAGTGGACTCTCTATTGGAACACTGGTTGTTCAGGCTGCCAGAAAGAGTGGGTCACTGATTACTGCACGAATGTCTATGGAGCAGGGACGAGAGGTTTTTGCCATTCCAGGATCAATTCACAACCCTCTGGCACGTGGCAGCCACCTGTTGATTCGTCAGGGTGCAAAGTTGGTGGAGACGACGGAAGATATTATTGAAGAGCTTGGAGGCATGTTGAATCTGCTGAGAGAACAACTTGTGGAGCACTCCTCTTCAGAAGGGGGCTCAACAAGAGAGGAGAGCGACCCTGAAGTAGAGCAGGTATTAAATGCAATCAGTTATGAGACGGTTCTGGTTGACCAAGTTGTCGAATTCTGTGGATTGACTACAGAGGTTGTCTCCTCGATCATAATGCGTCTTGAGATTAAGGGAGAGGTTGCCACAGCTCCGGGTGGGCGAGTGATGAGACTACAAAAGTAGGAAAATCATATACCTTTCAGGAAAATTTTGTATATGATGGCGCCCTTGAACAATAGCACCAACATTTGTGAGTCATATTTGTGAGTAAGAATCTCGTTATCGTAGAGTCTCCTGCGAAGGCAAAAACTATTGAAAAGTTCCTCGGTGAGGGCTTTACAGTGATGTCCAGCTACGGTCATATTCGTGACCTGGCAGGGAAGGGGATGTCTGTAGATATTGCTAATGGATTTGAGCCAAACTACGCTGTCAGTGAAGACAAAACCAAAATAATCAATGAGTTAAAACGTGCCTCAAAGAAGGCATCCATGGTCTGGCTGGCATCGGACGAGGATCGCGAAGGAGAGGCTATTGCCTGGCACCTGGAAGAGGTGTTGGGTCTTACTGAGAATAATAGTCAGCGCATTGTATTTCATGAGATTACCAAATCGGCAATTCTCGAGGCGATCAAGAACCCCAGGTGCATCAACCGTGATCTTGTTGATGGACAACAGGCCCGCCGCATTTTGGATCGCCTGGTTGGTTTTGAGCTCTCTCCGGTGCTTTGGAAAAAGATTCAGCCAGGACTCTCAGCTGGGCGTGTTCAGTCAGTTGCAGTACGCATTGTGGTGGAGCGTGAGCGGGAGATTGAGGTATTTATTCCGGTCTCATCATTCAGGATAACAGCACAGCTCTCAAACCAGCATAGTGAGCTGATAGAGGCACGACTACCAAAGGATCGTGAGGGTATTGAGGATGCAGAGGGTTTTCTGACAAGAGTCAAAGGCGCCACTTTTCAGATCAGCAAGATTGAGAAGAAGCCGGCAAAACGCTCTCCAAGAGCCCCCTTCACCACCTCAGCCCTGCAACAAGAGGCATCACAGAGGTTAGGTTTTTCAGTACGCCAGACCATGATGGTAGCGCAGCGTCTATACGAGGCTGGCAAGATTACATATATGAGGACAGACTCGGTCAATCTTTCCGAGATGGCTCATGAGCAGGCAGGCGAGGTTATCAAGAGCAGTTTTGGTCCCGATTATCTGCAGCGTCGTCAATATAAAACAAAATCTGCCAGTGCGCAGGAGGCGCATGAGGCAATTCGTCCAACTGATCTGGCGAAATCCGAGGTGAAAGGAGAAAAAAATGAGCGGCGCCTGTATGAGCTGATCTGGCAACGAACAGTTGCCTCACAGATGGCAGATGCAAGGCTGGAGCGTACAACAGCTACTATTGATATCTCTTCGGTTGATGAATCACTGGTAGCAAAAGGAGAAATTCTCGTCTTTGATGGGTTCCTGAAGGTCTATCAGGATCGTGGCAAGGAGGACGCTAAACGTCTACCAGATATAAGCGAGGGAGAGCTGCTGCAGCTTGGGGTAATGCGAGCACAGGAGTCATTTACCCGTCCCCCCGCCCGTTTTACCGAGGCAGGTCTGGTGAAAAAACTGGAAGAGCTGGGGATTGGTCGCCCCTCAACTTATGCTCCTACCATCTCAACCATCCAGAACCGTGGATACGTTACTCGTGGAGAGCGCGATGGTGTAGAGCGTACAGTTCGTATTCTGGCGCTGCATGTAGATGAAATTATTAATGAGGATCGGGTCGAGATGACCGGCTCAGATAAGGGGAGGCTGATTCCCCAGGATATTGCAGGGGTGGTTACTGACTTCCTGGTAAAACACTTTTCTGAGGTTGTGGACTACAACTTTACTGCTCGTGTTGAATCAGAGTTTGATGAGATTGCAGCTGGTGAATTGGGGTGGCGAGAGATGCTGGCTGAGTTTTATGAGCCATTCCATAAAGACATCGAAGGGGCTGCAGATATCTCAAGAGAGGAGGCCTCTCAGACCAGGCAGCTAGGAGTTGATCCAAAAACTGGACGTCCGGTCAGTGTAAAAATCGGTCGTTTTGGCACCTATGCACAGATTGGTACCAAGGATGATGAAGAGAAGCCGCTTTTTGCGGGGCTACGCCCTGATCAGCGCAAGGATAGCGTAACCCTTGAAGAGGTGCTTCCCCTGTTCGAGTTGCCGCGTCAGTTGGGCGTGACTCGCGATGGTGAAACGGTTATGGTAAATGCTGGTCGATTTGGCCCCTATGCAGGATTTGTTGACGAAGAGGTGCGTGACTATCTGTTGGAAAACGAGGTAAAGGGGATAGAGCTAGTTGCGCAGAATGTCTCGATTGAGCCGGAAGATCCGCATACCATTGAGCTTGAGCAGGTGCTCGACTTCATTACCAAAAAGAAAGAGTCTGATGCAGAAAAAGAGATCCGGCTGTTTGAGGGGTCTCCGGTTCAGGTGCTGAATGGTAGATGGGGTCCTTTTGTTACCAATGGTTTTAAAAATGTAAAACCACCAGCTGACAGAGAGCCAGAAACCCTTACCCTGAAAGAGTGTGAAGCGCTTCTGGATGCTAGTGACAAGGAGCGCAAGCGGCTGTCAAAACAGGTCTATGGAGGAGGCTTTACTCTACTGAGAGAGCCTGAGACATCTCCTCCTGATGCAACACTCAAGGTAAAAGAGGGCAAGCTTGACCAGGCATTGGCTATGGTTGAAGAGCTGGATAAACTTGGAAAATCAGTCCGCTTGATCTCTGCCAATGGTGCAGCCGCTATCAGAGTGGCAAACAAGCGCAAGGCAACAACCTCGGCCAGCAAGAAAAAGACGGCACCGAAGAAAAAAGCTGTAAAAAAGAGAGCAGTCAAGAAGAAGAGGGCAGCAAAAAAGAAGACAGCAAAGAAAAAAGCTGTCAAAAAAGTGTAATCGACAGGTAGAGAATGGTCTCAGCCAAGTCTGGAATTTAGAGAAGTATAGGAGCAAAAAATGTCTGAAAAATTTGTAGCCGTCTTGATGGGGTCCGATTCGGACCTGCCAACCATGCAGGCTTGTCTTGAGATCCTGAAAAAACTGGATGTTTCATACGAGGTAAAGATCACATCTGCGCATCGTACACCTGCAGTCACCCATGATTATGTTAAAGATGCAGACAAACGTGGGTGCGGGGTATTTATCGCGGCAGCCGGACTAGCCGCACATCTCGCAGGAGCGGTTGCAGCAGCCACCACCAAGCCGGTGATTGGGGTACCAATGAATGGGGCTCTGGAAGGGATGGATTCACTGTTATCAACAGTACAGATGCCTGGTGGAATACCTGTAGCAACTGTAGCTATTGGAAAGCATGGGGCAAAGAATTCAGCCTATCTTGCAGCGCAAATTCTGGCAACAGCAGATGATTCGCTTGCGACCCGTCTGGGTGAAGAGAGAGAGGCAGGCTCACGGGCAGTACAGGCAGCAGATGCAAAATTGCAGGAGCAACTTCAGGGGTAGTCCGTCAGATTTCCTGGCGTCAGACTGAAAAGGGGATAGATTTATTTTCCTGTAAGGGCATAAATAAATCGGTCCCCTTTTTGAGTATATGAGCACATCTATTAGATGTGCTGTATGAAGTTGGTGGGCCTACTTGGACTTGAACCAAGGACCAAGGGATTATGAGTCCCCTGCTCTAACCAACTGAGCTATAGGCCCGTAATAGTTTGAAAGCTATCCCTTGTCCAGGTAGCTTTCCAGTTTGTCCGAGCGAGATGGGTGACGTAGTTTACGTAGTGCCTTGGCCTCGATCTGACGGATACGTTCACGGGTTACGTCAAACTGTTTACCAACCTCTTCCAAAGTGTGGTCAGTATTCATGTCTATTCCAAAACGCATTCTCAGTACCTTTGCCTCGCGGGGTGTGAGCCCGGCCAGAACGTCCTGAACATCCTCTTCCATCCCTTCCGATGTAGCAGATTGGTCAGGCTGGATCACATTGGTATCCTCAATAAAATCACCTAGATTGGAGTCTTCATCATCACCGATTGGGGTCTCTGTAGAGATTGGCTCTTTGGCAATCTTGAGAACCTTGCGGATCTTGTCTTCCGGGATCTCCATCTTTTCTGACAGCTCCTCAGGAGTTGGTTCACGTCCCATCTCTTGAAGTAGCTGACGCTGGATTCGATTGAGTTTATTGATTGTCTCAATCATGTGTACCGGAATACGAATGGTACGTGCCTGATCTGCAATGGAGCGGGTGATAGCCTGGCGAATCCACCAGGTTGCATAGGTTGAGAACTTGAAGCCTCGACGATACTCGAACTTGTCAACGGCCTTCATCAGGCCGATATTGCCCTCCTGGATCAGGTCAAGGAACTGTAGTCCGCGGTTGGTATATTTTTTGGCAATTGAGATTACCAGGCGCAGATTGGCCTCAATCATCTCTTTTTTGGCACGACGTGCCTTGCCTTCACCAATCGACATCATTCGGTTGATCTCTTTCAAGCGGGTGATGGAGATACCGCACTCATCCTCAACCTTAAGCAGTTTTTTCTGGGCCCGGAGAATATCTCTAGAGAACCGTTTGAGTGGAGCAGAATGTTTCTTCTTGGCGGCAATCTGCTTGTCAAGCCACTCCAGATTAGTCTCATTTTTTGGAAAAGAGGTGATGAAATCCCTGCGAGGCATTCCGGCACGCTCAACCGCCAGATTCATGACGATGCGTTCGCTACCACGAACTTTTTCCATGGAGCTACGAATGTCGACAACCATACGCTCCAGCAGTTTGGGAACAAGTTTGCACTGCATGAACTGGTCAGCAATCTGGCTACGTAGTGCGTCGGTTCTTTCATGCTCCATGCCATTACGCTTCTCTGAGCGTTTTAGTTTTTTGGAGAGATCAGCAATAGTTTGCAGGCGCCCAGACATCATCTCTGGTGGTGGGCCAGTAAATCCCTCTTCTTCTTTTTTCTCTCCTGAGGTGTTGCTGCCAGGAATTACAGGTTTAGGTGGTTCCGGGCAGTAGTCGCATAGCCCAGTGATAACAGCCCCAAGCTCAATTTCACTCTTATTGATTCTATCGAGCTCTTTGAGAAGTTCGTCTACGGTATTTGGGTAGAGAGCCAGAGCATTCATCATCTGGCGCATTCCACCCTCAATACGCTTGGCGATTACAATTTCGCCCTCACGAGTCAGTAGTTCGACAGACCCCATCTCACGCATGTACATCCGTACAGGGTCAGTGGTGCGGCCTGCCTCATTCTCGGCAGAGAGCAGTACCGAGGCAGCCTCTGCGGCAGCCTCTTCATCAGTATCATCATTCGAGTTTCCGCCGTTACCGGTAATCAGCATATTTTCTGCATCAGGGGCCTTTTCAAGCACCTTGATACCCATAGAGTTGATTACGCTGATTACATTTTCAATCTCTTCACTGTCAGTGATTTTGTCCGGAAGAAGGTCGTTAATCTCGCCATAGGTCAGGTATCCTTGCTCCTTTCCTTTGGCAATCAGATTCTTGATTTCGTTTTCTTCGGTTTCTTTTTTCTTTGGTTCAGCCATGCTTGTCGCGACCACGTTGGTGAGGTTGTTATCCTGATATTAGCTGGAATGTCCGGAGACATTCGTGGCGTAATTTTATCTATTATTCAGCTCGAAACGAACCGCGCATTTTACACTAACTTAAAGGGTTTAGTCACCAACTAATAATCGGGGCTTAGTTGGCACTGAGAAGTTCTTGAAGTTCCTGTTTCTCTGTGGGGGATAGTGGCTCTTGAGCAGATTTTTTTAGCAGTTTATCTGTTCTCTGCCCTCGACGCAGTTCGTGCAAATTCTTTAGTGCACCTTTTAGTTCACTCTCTACACCATCATCAGGAATTGCCGGGTCCCACTGAGCCACCTTGTGGAGGATCTCCTCGTCCTCTCGGTCTCTCCACCTCTCCAGAAGCGCAGCTGATGATATATCCGGGTTTTTTTGTAATGTTTCCATGACCCGAGTAAGCAGACCTATTCCCGGGGTCTCTACACCTTTTATAGGGCTGGTTTCGGCAGCAATTTTAATCAGTCCTGGTTGGTGCAACAGGATGGATAGTGCGATGCGGACGGGAGATGGGGCCTGACCAGCCCTGGCAGGCTCTGTTGTCGGTTCTCGTGATGCAGGTTTTGCAGCATGGGAGTCAAGCAGGTGGCTGGCAACTGCATCTTCATCCATCTCTACCATACTGGAAAGTCTCTTGAACATCATTTCACGAAACATTCCGGCCGGCAGCCTTGAGAGCTTTGGGCGTGCAAGAGAGACTAGCCGTGCCCGCCCATCAATGGTGTCAGGATTGGCCTCCTCTTTAAGCTGTGAGAAGAATAGTTCAGATAGCGGAACAGCCTGGCTGATGCGCTGTTCAAATTGTTTGGTCCCCTCTTTACGAACCAGGGAGTCAGGGTCCTCGCCATCAGGAAGAAACATAAAATGAATCTCTCTGCCGTCACGCATCAAAGGTATGGCGGTATTCATCGCCTTGCGGGCGGCATCGCGACCAGCACGATCACCGTCAAAGCAGAAGAGCACCTGGGTAACTGTACGAAATAGTTGGTTAAGGTGGTCTGTGGTGGTCGCGGTTCCCAAGGTTGCTACGCTGTAGTGGATACCGAATTGGGCTAGTGCCACCACGTCCATATAACCTTCAACAACCAGGATATGTTTGAGATTGCGGACATTTTTGCGTGCCTGATACAGGCCGTAGAGCTCCTGTCCCTTGTGGAATAGTGGGCTCTCCGGAGAGTTCAGATATTTTGGTTTTTCGTCTCCCAGAACGCGGCCACCAAAGCCAATAATTCTGCCGCGACTGTCATGGATTGGAAAGATGATGCGGTTTCTGAAACGATCGTAATGGCCACCCTTATCTTTCTCGATTAACAGCCCGGTTCTTGTCATCTGTTGGGTTGTTATCTTGTCGTGGTCATCTGTCAGCGCGTCATGAATATTGCTCCATCCATCCGGGGCAAAACCCAGGCCGTAGCTGGCAGCAATCTCTCCACTAAGTCCACGCTGTTTTAGATATTGAATGGCTTTGTCGGCCTGAGGGTGATCCTTGAGCTGTTTTCTGTACCACTCGCCAGCCCTCTCCATAAGGTTGAAGAGGGGCGTTAGGTTCTCTCTAGGCTTCTCTCCGTCATCCTCACGAGGCACCTCAAGTCCTGCCTGGGAGGCAAGGTCTTCGATAGCCTCCGGGAATGGCATATTTTCGTACTCCATCAGGAATCCAACGGCGGTTCCGTGAGCGCCACAGCCAAAGCAGTGGTAGAACTGCTTGGTTGGGCTTACGGTAAAGGAGGGGGTCTTTTCGTGGTGAAATGGGCAGCAGGCCTGGAATTCACGCCCTTTTTTGACCAATGGAACGCGAGTATCAATTACATCGATAATATCGATACGTGATAGTAGTTCATCTATAAATGTAGAGGGGATTCTGCCAGCCATGCGGGGAGAATAACATAGTGGAGCCAGTTGAAAACCAACTGGTAATCTAGCTTAGTTGGGCCTTGATCTTGCCGCTGAGTTGGCCCATATCGGCACGCCCCTGCGCCTTTGGACGAATAATACCCATCACCTTGCCCATCTCTTTCATGGAGGATGCGCCCGTTTCAGCAATGGCCTGTTTTATCATCTCGTCAATTTCGCTATCACTCAGCTGCTCAGGCATAAATTCCTGAATAATGGTGATTTCTGCGGTCTCGATATCTGCCAGATCCTGGCGACCTGCAGATTCAAACTGGGAGAGGGCATCTCTGCGCTGCTTGACCATCTTGTCGAGCACAGTAAGAAGTCTCTCTTCATCTACCTCAATTCTCTCATCTACCTCAATCTGTTTTACAGTTGAGGTAATCAGTCTCAGGGTCTTGAGTCGATCCTTATCCCTGGAGCGCATCGCATCCTTGACACTTGAATTGATCTTGTCGAGAGTAGGCACGTTAGTTTTGTGGGTGGGGTGAGCAGCAGGTTAGCGCGAGAGTAGGCCGCGATTGCGACGCATGGTGCTACGCTCACGAGAGACACGCTTCTGGGTGCGTTTTACAGCAGCTGCAGATTTGCGTTTACGAACTTGCGTAGGTTTCTCATAGAACTCACGTTCACGAGCTTCTGCAACCGTGCCTGCCTTCTCGACAGCACGTTTGAAGCGGCGCAGTGCGTAATCAAAATTCTCGTTTTCCCTTACTCGTATACTTGGCATTCTGGCTATATCCTTGTTGACCCCGGTTGTATTTTGTCTCTGGGGTCGGGTTAAAAACTTGTCTCTACAGGGCTTAAAATAGGCACTGTTTTCAGAGAAGAGCCGCGCATTATACGGAGGTAGGACCAAAATCGCAATGTTTTGAGGGGCAATTTATCGCTGTAACAGCCTGGGTAGAGGCGTTTTTCTGCTGTTTTTGCCAATAAAGCTTGAATATTCAATAAAATTATAGTATAGTCAATAACAGGTTGGTTACGGTTTATAAAATTTTTGTTGAATTTTAGGAGATTTATCATGAAAAAGATTGCATTTTCGGTTATCACTGCTGCCGCTATAATGGCTTCAAGTGTTGCAAGTGCCGGTTGGTTTGGAAGTAATAACAATGGCTGGAACAATGGTTATGATGACAATGATTGGCCAGAGTGGACTCCAATGTACTGGATGGAAGAGATGATGGACGAGTGGGATAACGACGATGATGATGATTACTACCGTTATGGTGGTTATGGTTATGCCCCTCGCGGATATGCTCCTAGTCCTTACTATCCAGCTCCTGCTGTTGCACCACGTGCTCCAGCTCCAGCTGCACCTACTGCACAGTAAGTACAGTACGACAATAGGTTGTTTGTAAAGGCCGACCAGGTTTTCCTGGTCGGCTTTTTAATGTCTGGCCATATAGCCTAAGGAGTCTCTGAAAAAGCTTAACGGGATGGGGGTGTGGGGGAAGTGACTTAACCAGAGATTTCCTAATCTGATACCATTTAACAAGTATGAAGAGACTCTATCTAATAGTGGCTATGCTGTTGTTATATCACCCAGGAAGTTTTGGGGTCACTTCTGTGTTGAGTGATGAGGAGATCCGTCACTTGTTGATAACAGAATATCTCACTGGATTTCCAGGGAGTTGCCCATGTCCATACAGTGTAGAGATAAAAAAGAGGCGCTCATTTTGTGGCAATAAATGTAAAACCAGGCGCTGTGGGGGACGAAGTGTGTGGAGCTGGACACCACAAGGCACTGCAGGGCCACTCTGTTACGGGACCGATATAACGGATGAGATGGTTTTGCAGTTTCGTCGAAGAGGGTGGAGCCAGTAAATCGAAGAGATAAAAAAACCCCGAAAGCTGCAAGCTCCCGGGGTTTTTATTGGCTCTAATTTGCCTTAGTCAGCAAATGTATTTGAGGTGATATTCTCATACCAGCTCAATGCATAGTCGACCTCACGAGCACGGTTGGCAGCGTTACGCTTGTCACCGCTTGGAGTTAGGCCACCAGACATCTTCTGGATTTTGGAGCCATCCTCGCGCAGCTTGTAGATCGCTGCCACAGAGATTCCATCCTTTGGTTCAAAGGAGATAACGCTGTAACAGGTGTTAACGTATGCAGGCACACCTTGTGCATGGCCATTAATGGCAGAGACAACTGCGTCAGCACAGACCTTAGCCTCGGACGAGGCAGCATAGCCTGACTTCGGCATACCCTTGGCCTGACTTGCATCACCAATAACATGGATATTTGGACGGAGAGTTGATTCGAAGCTTTTCAAATCAACTGGAGCCCAGCCAGAGTCATCAACCAGACCGGCAGTGAATGCAAGAGCACCCGCCTTCTGGTCAGGAATGATGTTGATTACGTCACCCTTGAAATCCTCGATCTCTGCAGAGACAGTCATTCCTGCAGCATCAACCTCTTCAATGGCGCCACCCTCCGCATTCTTGACCCAGGTGATCAGTGAATCATCAGTTCCGTATCCGTAGTGGGTTTTCCACCCCTCCATAAAGAGGCCAAACTTGGAGAACTTGTCCTTTGGATCAAGAACAATAATCTTTGATTTTGGCTTGTGCTTCTTGAGGTAGCCAGCAATCAGGCTGGTGCGCTCATAAGGTCCAGGAGGGCAACGGAAAGGGTTGCGTGGAGCACCGATGACGACAGTACCGCCATCTTTCATCGCCTCAAGCTGGTTGCGTAGCAGTTGAGTCTGCTTGCCAGCCTTCCATGCATGAGTGATTGAGGTGTTGGCAACTTCTTCACTATGCCCTTCGGCAAACTTGAAGCTTACTCCTGGGGAGACTACACAGCGGTCAAACGGAAGTGTTTTTCCACCACGGGTCTTGACTGCGTTATCATCAATGCCGATTACGGTGTCGATAACAATGTTGATTCCCTCGGCAGCCAGTCCAGCATAACCGTGTGCAAGATAGTCCAGCTCACGGTGTCCGGTTACTACGAAGTTACTCATAAAACAGGTGTGGTAGGTTGCATTGGCTTCAACCAGAGTCACATCAATAGCAGGGTCTGCCTTCTTGATGTAGCGGGCTGCAGTTGCACCACCCATACCGCCACCGACTACAACAACACGTCCCTTGGCAGCAGATGCTGATGGAGTGTAGAAAGTGAAGCCTGCGGCAGCAGCTCCGACGGTACCACCGGAAACCTTTAGAAAGTCTCTGCGGTTGAATTGTTTTTTGTTACTCATTGTATGTTCTCCTCCTTAATTCTGGCTGCCGTAGTAGGTGATGATTGCATCCAGACCGGCCTGCCCCTCTGCCGCGACAAGTTGATCCATCTTCTTCTTCATCTTGCGACTAATTGCACGATCACCGCTGGCAAAGTCCTGAAGCGTGTAGTGAAGGTATGGAGTCCACTGTCCAGCAAGAATTCCAGAGTCGTCAGATGCATCAGATCCACCGTCATGGTGACACTTCTCACAGTACTTGCTATGTAGCTTTTCACCCATGGCAACAGTAGCTGCATCGGCACTCTGGGAAGCACCCACATATCCGATCTCTGCGAAGTAGGCAGACATCGCCTCGATTTCTCCGTCAGTATAGCCCTTGGCTACACGCCCCATAATGGTTGACTTGGTGTCACCATCACGGAACTCCTCCATTGCCTCTATCAGGTAATCCTCAGACATTCCGGCAATTGTTGGTGTAGCAGGACCGTTACTGTTGCCGTCTGTACCGTGGCAGCCTTCACAGGTGCTGGCAAGCATGGTACCGGAGGCACCAGATATTACCTTTGGTTTAGGCTTTGGTTTGGCTGGTGCTTTAGCGGCAGCTTTAGCCGGTGCGGCAGCAGCTTTCTCCTCTGCGGGTGGTTGTGTGGCACAGCCAGCTACAAGAGCAGCAGCAAGAGCCGAGATTGCAAACGTTTTTAGTTGCATTGATTGATCCTCCCTCATTTGATGATCATTTTGTTGTAATTCAATCTCACTAACTTCTTACCATGTGGTGATCAGTTAGCCATAAACTGTTCGCAAAACAAATTCGAACGAATCGCTATTCTCCATAATAAAAGATGTTGATGCAACAATTGATTTCAACAATAAGAGTATTAATAGACATTAATATTCAGCTGGTTACAGGGTAATTTTTGAGTTCTTGATTTGTTAATGGGTTTCTGCAAACACTCAATGGAAGGGGGGGTTAGGAGAAGGGATGGGTGTTTTGTAATATCCCCAATCTTATTGTAGTCTTGTGGTCTTAAAAACAGGGAATTTCCTTGTGGTCTGGAAGGGAGCGGGAATTGTGAAGCAAGTTGTGTTGACAGTAAAACTAATCATAACCATCGGGGCGACCTCACTGCTATTGGTGGGATGTCAGAATGCAACCCTGAATGAGATTACCAAACGAACCTCATCAGTAGCCCAGGAGGTTGCTGGTAACAAGCAGCGAGTGGGTGCTGTGCCTACAAATCTGGAGATAACACAGGGCAGCTCATCGACAGAGATGATCGTAACCTGGAGGGATGGAGGAATTCCGGGGAGTATCTACCGTATCGACCGTTCCAGTGATGGCGGAAGGTCGTGGCAACTGCGCTCCAGAGTGGCATCAGGAGTAGAGACTTACAGGGACAAGCTGCCCAAGGGTGGGGGCCGTTTCCTTTACAGGATAAGAGTTGAGAAAGGTAGCCTCCAGGATGTTGAGATTGTAGAGAGAGGGGCTGTGCAGCTGACACACCAACAGCAGCTTGCGGAGGAGCGGGAGATCAAAGAGGCTCAAAAGAGAGAAGAGGAGGAGAGAGCCAGACAGATAGCGGCAGCAGAACTTGAGGAGAAACGTCTGCAGGCTGAAAAAGATGCCAGGGAGGAGGCTGAGAGATTGGCTGCCGAAGAGGCTGAGAAGGCACGTCTTGCTACAGAGAAAGCAGCCAGAGAGGAAGCCGAGAGAGCAGCTGAACTAAAGGCGAAACAGCAGGCAGAGCTGCAAGCCAGGGAAGAGAAGAGAAAGAAGCTTGAGAAGAGAAAAAAGGCTGAGGCTGCAATTCTTGATCGGGCAGAAAAAGATTTGGAGAAGGGGGATGTTTCTGCTGTCGAGAAGAGCTTGAAGGAGTACAGAGAGAAAAAGGGTAAATCAGCAGATAAGGTTAAGAGATATAGCAAACTAAAGCAGAAAGTTGTGTCCATGAAGCAGGTTCTGGATGATCTGGAGCAGGTCAAGGTTGCAGAGCAGTACATGAAACAGGGGACATCCTCCAATGCAGTAAAAAGCAAAAAGAAAAAGTCACGTGGCAAAAGCTCTCTGCTTGGCAAAAGTGCAGAGGGGTGGGTTGTGCAGGTGGCAACATACCCTGAGTCAAAGAAGAGAGATGCCTACAGCATGTTGAGTACAGTAAAAAAATCGGGATTTAAGAGTGTTTTCCTCAAGAGACAGGAGCTGGCTGGTAGAGTGCTTTATCGAATTCGTTTAGGAGCCTATGGGAATAAAGAGGAGGCTGTTGAGTTGCAAGAAAAGATAAATGGAAAAATGGCTGACAAGGGGGTAGCGAGCCGAGTCATCATGCAGAAGAAGTAGCTCTGTTTAGAAGCTCTTGCACCTCCAGGGCGCTGGCAGGAAGTGTTGCCCCATCTTTTTCTGCGGACAATATTATCTCTGTAGCATGTTCCAGGAGTGACCGAATCTGTTTCTGATCCAGGAATGCAAGCACATCCTCAACCATTGATGGTTCCGCGGAGAGTATGGTTGCCGGTAATTCGTGATTTGATATAGGGCTCTCGTCTCTCATCATGGCTGCGATGATCGGGTTCTGCAGGGCATGATGGTGAATTTTTCTGGCGGACTGTTCCTGTTTTAACTGCTCAAGAAATGTATTGTCTGTTCCGGCATGCCTCATCAGTGTCTGTTCAAATAGAGTGATAAGGCGGGAGAGGGCCTGTCTCTCTTTTGGGAGGGGAGCACCCAGCACCATACAGTCTGTGTAGCACTTATCCAGTTCTGGAAGAAGTTCAAGCAGTAGCTCGGTGTCTGCACGTTCAGGAAGTTTCGAAACCTTCTCCACCACCTTTTTAAATTGATGCAGAAACTGTTTTTGTTCGCTTTTGTCGAGTTCACGCGCCCCCACAACCTGATGTTGTACTACCTGTTGAGACTCTTTGGAGAATAGCGGATTGTTCCATCTGCGCTGTAACTGCTGTTCCCATGCGCCAGGGGCTTTGCTGAAATTTGGTGGCAGGTTCATGATTCATAGTATAATTGATCGTTTATCCTGACGGCACTTCTAAAAAGTCATTTTTTATAGGCGCCAGCTGCTTCTTATTCCACACATATCTGGTGCCGTTTGATGTCAAACTCCATTGAAAATCTGCGCAATGTCGCAATCATAGCTCACGTCGACCACGGGAAAACCACCCTGGTTGATCAACTGCTTCAACAGTCTGGAACACTGGAGGTGCGTGGAGAGGCTGAAGAACGCGTTATGGATTCCAATGATCTGGAGAAAGAGCGCGGTATAACTATCCTCTCCAAGAATACAGCTATTCGGTGGAATGACCGTCGGGAGCACAAGGCGACCGCGAAGGGGGACGGTACAGGGACGTACCGGATCAATATCGTTGACACTCCGGGGCATGCCGATTTTGGTGGAGAGGTGGAGCGGGTTCTCTCAATGGTTGACTCTGTGTTGTTGTTGGTTGATGCGGTGGAGGGGCCTATGCCCCAAACTCGTTTTGTAACCCAGAAAGCATTGGCACAAGGGCTCTGCCCTGTGGTTGTGGTGAACAAGGTCGACCGTCCAGGATCCCGTCCAGATTGGGCCGTAGACCAAACTTTTGATCTGTTTGACAGGTTGGGGGCAACCGATGAACAGCTTGATTTCCCTGTGGTTTATGCCTCGGCACTACAGGGGTTTGCCAGTCTCGATGTGGAGGCGCGAGATGGAGATATGACGCCACTATTTGAGTCGATAATAGAAAATGTCCCCGTGCCAGAGGTGGATATGGACGGACCCTTCCGCATGCAGATCAGTGCGCTGGACTACTCCAGCTATGTTGGGGTGATCGGAGTGGGCAGGATAGAGCGTGGCAGTGTCACAACCAACTCCGCAGTCACCATTCTCTCTGTTGATGGTACCAAGAGGAGTGGACGGATGTTACAGATCCTTGGTTTTCATGGGCTTGAGAGGGTTGAGGTGGAGAAGGCAACTGCGGGGGATATCATAGCCTTTACCGGTATTGATGGTCTGCAGATATCAGATACCATCTGTGACCCAAATATGGTTGAGGCGCTGCCTCCATTAACCGTTGATGAACCAACATTGAGCATGACCTTTCAGGTCAACAATTCTCCGTTTGCGGGGCTGGAAGGTAAGTTTGTCACCAGTAGAAATATTCGCGAACGTCTGCAGCAGGAGTTGATTCACAATGTAGCCCTGCGGGTTGATGAGGGTGATGACCCTGACAAATTTAGAGTCTCAGGCAGAGGAGAGTTGCACCTCTCCATTCTGATTGAAAATATGCGACGTGAGGGGTATGAGCTTGGCATATCTCGTCCCGAGGTTATTATTCGGGAGATAGATGGGGTGGTAAGTGAGCCGTACGAGAGCCTTACTGTAGATGTAGAGGAGGATCACCAGGGCTCTGTTATGGAGAAGCTGGGTGAGCGCAAGGGTGAGCTGACAGATATGGTGCCTGATGGCAAAGGGCGTATCAGGATGGACTATACGATCCCATCAAGGGGATTGATTGGGTTCCGTACAGAGTTTCTTACTGCTACATCTGGTACTGGACTTATTTACCATACCTTCGACCATTATGGCCCAAGAGTTGAGGGAAAGATTGGTGAACGCCATAACGGTGTACTTATATCCAAGGACAAGGGCAAGGCTCTTGCATACGCACTATTCAACCTGCAGGAGCGGGGAAGGCTGTTTATTGGTCATGCAGAGGATGTGTATGAGGGAATGTTGATTGGTATTCACTCTCGCGATAATGATCTTGTAGTTAACCCACTCAAGGCCAAACAGTTAACCAATGTCCGTGCAGCAGGTACAGATGAAAATCTGATCCTCTCTCCACCCATCAAGATGACACTGGAGCAGGCACTGGAATTTATTAATGATGATGAGTTGGTGGAGGTTACCCCCGCGTCGATTCGTCTGCGCAAGAAGATGCTTACCGAGAATGAGCGCAAGCGTGCTGCTCGCCCATCATCATAAGGGTAAGTTACATTCGATTCTTGATCTCCATTAACTTGCGACGCTGACGTTTGTCTGGTCGACGCACGCGATTGGCTCTGGAGTGGGCCTCCAGCCTCTTCTGTTCCACAATTTCCAACCTTGCTTTCAGGCTTCCTGCGCTCTCCTGGTAGAGTTGCTGGGCCTCACTGGCAGGGCGACGATGGCGGGTTATCTTGATAACCTCTACCTCAAAACGGGTCTCGCCACGTAAAATCTGCAGCTGGTCCCCAGGCTTTACCATACGTGATGGTTTGATGCGGTTACCGTTTAGGTGAACTTTTCCGCCAGATATTGCATCAGTTGCCAGACGCCTGGTCTTGAAGAAACGGGCCGCCCATAACCATTTGTCCAGTCTCAGGGTATCTTCACTATTCATCTATATTTTGTAATTTATTCCTGACTATTGCGATATAGTATAGCGGTTGAGGATAGGGAGCGGATGAATACATTTACAGAGACAATTCAATCAAGAAAGCGCCTGCTTGAAAATCACCTGGGTGACTTCATGGGACGTCTTGCCAAACGCTGCGCCAAGGGTTGGGGTGATCGCAGAGAGCTTGATCAAGTGTTGCATGATGCCTACGATAATTGTGATGATGCCCCCGCATGTCGTCTGCTCTATATTGTGGATGTGGATGGAGTGCAGCTGAGCTCCAATGTTTTTGCCGATGGCAAATTTGATGAGGGCCGGGTTGGGCAGGATCTTTCGGAGCGCCCATATATCTCCAAAGTGGTTCCCAGTAGTGGATTCTTTCTCTCGGATGTCTATATTAGTCAGACCAACCGCCGTAGCCTGATTACCGCTGTACAGCTGGTTAGGGATGGTAGTGAGGCTAAGGGGTTTGTTTGTGCCGACTTTGAGCTAAGCATGCTTCCGGAGATTGATCAACCCTCGGAGGATCGCAGAATCTGGATGCAGGTAAAGGGGGATCCATCAATTCGTGACACCCTCTTTATGCAGAGCAGGGCAACCAGCCCGATGGATGAGCGAATAGATGATGTATTGGCAACGATTGATGAGTTGATAGTTGAGCGTGGGATTTTTCATGCAAAACTGCACTTCTCCAGTTCACGGGCAACACTCTGGATCTATGATGATCCATATAGGTATCGTGTCCATGTGCTGGATGAGATCCTTAACCCTTCCGTATGCCTGGCCTATCCATTGAGGTCATATCCAGAGGATGCACTGGTTCCACAGAATATGGTGCGGGAGATTCTTGAGCGTTTCAAATGGTTGCGAGAGGTGGATGAGACCATCTATCTGCGTGCTGGCTCACTCAATATTATCAATGGTATTGTTGCCCTCAATTTCTCTTGTGACGGCTCTCACTATCTCCCATATGAGGAGTTTATGGAGATGGATGAAAGTTTCTGGTTTGGCTCAGCCTGATTTGGTTACTCCTTCAAAACAAAAAAACCGCTCGAGCTGAGCGGTTTTTTTTGTTTAAGAATCGAAGTGCTCTCTGCTAGAAAGCCCCCTCTGCTGCACCCTCGATAATGTTGTTAATTTTGTCAGCAACCTCCTGAGCCATCGCTTT
Organism: Candidatus Thiopontia autotrophica; assembly: GCF_982804495.1. NCBI lineage: Bacteria > Pseudomonadati > Pseudomonadota > Gammaproteobacteria > Candidatus Thiopontia > Candidatus Thiopontia autotrophica. Next base: position 44,710 of record NZ_CEYDPX010000006.1, read on the forward strand.
TGCCTCAGGGGGCATCTCCATGGCTGTGATCATGGCAGGGTTCATGCTCCACATTCTGATCTTGCCATCTTTCCCCTCAACCACAGCAATTCGACACGGCATCACAATTACAAAGGCATCAGAGACGTCGGCCAAGACAGCAGCTGTTTTGGCGTCACAGATATTGTGAATGCTTAGGTGACGATAAGGTTTGCCGGTTACTTTTGTAACCTGCTTGGATAGCGGGAACATAGCAACATGAAGAATACCTTCACTGATTGAAAGCTGTTTGATTGACTCATCAACCTCCTCTGCAGTGATCCCCTCCTCAATGTCGGTAGCAACGTACATGTCTTTGAACTCAAATGCAGAAGCCTGACCTGCAGTCATGGTGAATGTGGCCACAAGCAGTAATTGAACAAGTTTTTTCATGATTACACTGACTCCTCTCAGTTGTTTTTATTTAGTGTTGGCCGCCCATAGTAATCCATTTTTTTGTGCGGGACAAAAAAATCTTGTCTATGAGGTGTTCAGGGGCTTTTTCAGGCTACAGCTGAGGTTATGGGTGTCGTTTGGTGATCAGGAGTGTAATAATCGTCACTGCCGTTAACCCAGAATGAGATGTTTCTTCTCAGAAACTCCGGAACGGTAAGGTAGTGTGTGCTATCACAGGAGAAGTTGAGCTCTACCATACCGGTCACAATATTTAGTGATCCACACCGCAGATAGGCATTCTCGTCTGCCAGACGAAGAGATTTAAAGAGCTCCAGCACAGGCATGATCTGTTCTTTTGGGGTTGTTGAGATTGGAGAGAATGGTTGGCTTCTGATGGAGCCCATAAAGCTTGGTGACATTATCTGCTCGATGGTTGTCAGCCGGTCATGATACGGCTGATCGTTGAACCAGAGTGTTGTGGCCGAACTGGAGTACTTCAGTTGTATATGAAATGCCCCTTTTTCAAGAAAAAGTTTTTCAATCAGACGGTTTAACGGATCAATTTGCTGCTCCATGCTGCTGACGGTTCTGGTCTGCATAAAAAGCTGTTGTCTGATTGACGGATCACCCTTGATTTGAGTATGTGCCAGTTGCATGGGGCTTGGTTGCCTATATTCCAAACAGGATATTGCTGACCGAGGATATTGTCTCCTGGTCTGTTGACATTAAAACCACAAATAGAATGATGATGGCTATTCCAAAACCATAGAGAATACCGGTTGTTGTTGAGAGTATTATCTCGAATGAGATATTAGATCTTGTTGTTTTTTCTCCTCTTTCCATATTGAAAGAGGTTAAGTTATATCTGTTGTTGCAGTAAATACGTAGTTCTACGTATTTTGTTTAATATGGTCGTTATTCACTGACAATTCCAGCCCGATACGCGTAAGCAACCATTTCCACCCCATTCTGGAGATCGAGTTTTTTCATTATGTTCTGGCGATGCTTTTCTATAGTGCGGGAGCTAACGAAAAGTTTTTCTGCAATCTTGTGGTTGGTCAACCCCCCTGCCAATGCGCGCAGTACATCCTTTTCTCGTGAGGTGAGCAGTTTTGCTGAGATATCCTCTATTGCCTGCTCTACTGACTCACCTTGCTCCAGCTCATCCGAGAAGATTGATCTGCTTATGTATGGAGATCCATCTATAACTGTACGGATGGCCTTTACCATCTCTGCAGGGGGCGTATCTTTTGTCAGATATCCGCTTGCACCCATCTGCAGCATCTCTGTAGCCCTGTATTTATCAGAGATACTGCTTAGCCCTATTATCAGTAGATCAGGAAATTGTTTATGGATCTTGATGGTTGTCTCAATTCCATCCATGTCTGGCATGCGCACATCCATAATAATCACGTCTGGGGTAATGGTCTGAATCATCTCCAGGACCTCAGCCCCGCTTTCAGCCGTTCCTGCAATCTCAATCTCTTCAGAAGATGATAAAAAGCTACGCAGTGCCTCACGTATCAGGGGCTGATCATCTACAAGAATAACCCGTATCTTTTTCACGATTGCCGCATATCCATGATCTGTTCCATGATCTGATTCAGTAGGACTGCTATTGTATCAGGCTCTTGCTGTTCCGCCTGTTTCTCTATCTCTGCAGCAATGTCGGCTATGCTGCCAAAACCAAGAATAAGGGCATTACCCTTGATTGCATGGGCAGTTTCGGTCAGATCTTTCCACTCTCTCTGCCGTAGTTGTTCATGTAGTGCCTGTAATTTATTGTCACTATCATCAAGGAATAGTGATATCAGCTCTCTCTTGTCTGTTGATGGCTCAACATTAGTGGTTTTGTCCTCATCCCTCTCTCTTGATGGGCTGAGTGCGTGACGAACCATCAGTAGCAGTTGATCCTTGGACGCAGGTTTTGGCAACCAGTGGCTACAGCCACTCTTAAACGCGCGCTCTCTGGTTTTATCCAGCACATCTGCTGTCATTGCCACAATCGGAACCGGGACAAGATTGCTGGAGTGTTCAAAAGCGCGAATTTCCCTGGTTGCCTCAAATCCATTAAGTGCAGGCATTCTAAGGTCCATCAGAACAAGATCTATGCCACCTTTTTTATAGGCATCAACAGCTTCCCTGCCATCACGAGTGGATATGGTTTTATAGTTTGGGCTGGCGAGGTAGTTCTCAATCACAAGACGATTAATCTCTGAATCATCTGCAATAAGTATAGAGTACTCTTTGTTGGTCGTGTAGGTTGCGGCGGCAGCGGTGTCAGACTCAATATCTTCAGTAGCAATCTTTAGTGGTAGCAGAACAAAGAAGTCGCTGCCATGATCTTCAGTGCTCTGTACCCATATCTCCCCACCAGCCTGCTCAACCAGAGATTTTGTTATAGCAAGACCAAGCCCGGTACCAGATGGGCTATCGGTGCTGGTCTCATGTAACCTGTCGAACGCACTGAATATGCCAGGCAGTTTATCCTCAGGCACCCCTATTCCTGAGTCACTGACCTGAATTCTCAGTGTGATCTCGTTTTCTCCACTGATCTCCAGCAAAATTGTAAGTGAGACCTCACCTTCATTGGTATATTTGATGGCGTTACTCAGCAGATTCAGCAGGATCTGACGTAAAACCTTGGGGTCTCCAGTCAGGTGGTCAGGGATCTCCGGGTCAATATAGTGGAGATAGGTAAGTGCCTTGTTGTCAGCGTCAATTTTTACAATGGCATTAATCTGTTCGGCTATATTGGTGAGAGAAAATGGGACCATGTGCAGGGTGAATTTTTTTGCCTCAATTTTCGAGAAGTCCAGTATGTTGCTAAGAAGCTCGGAGAGGTGATGGCTGGATATATTCAGAGAGTCTACATACCGTTGCTGTTGGGTGTTCAGAGGGGTCTCCAGAAGAAGTTCAGAGATACCTACAATTCCGTTCATTGGAGTGCGAATCTCATGGCTCATCTTGGCCAGGAATTCACTCTTGCTGCGGCTGGCATCCTCGGCCTTTTCCTGACTTTTTTTCAGGGCTGCTGTTCTATAGTAAACGTGGTGCTCAAGATTGTCCTTGTGCTCCTGGAGGTCCTGGGTAGTGTTGTCAATTGTGGCGAGCATCTTGCGGATGGATTCCGCAAGTTCTCTTATCTCATTTATCCTCACAGTTTTTGGGAACTGTTCCAGTGCATAGCGTACCCTCTCACCCTCTGCGACATTGTGGGTGATACGTGTCAGTCTGAGAATTGGACGGGTCAGGGTAAGAGAGATGATGATAGCGAGTAGCAGAGCGAACATGGCAGCCACAAGGCCTGTCTGGAACAGAATATTTCTAAGTTGTTCAATGGTGGCAAGAGCTGCATCCTCCGTCTTAAAAATGGTCATTCCAAGATTCAGCTCATCCAGTGGTTGCCAGCTAACCAGAATTGGCTTACATGCAGTATCAATGTTCCAGCCTGCCCCACGTTTTCCTTGCAGCGCCTGAATCATTGGTAGACTATCCAGGTTGTTGCTGCGAAACGAGATGCAGTCATCAGTTGGCTGTGGAGTCTCCCAGCCAAGATTGAGGATGGATACACCATGCTCATTTTTTGTGGCAAGTAGCAGTTCGCTATCGTTATGTTTTTCTGTGCCACCTTTTATGGTGAGAATGTTTATAAGACGATCCATATCTATCTCTGCCGCAATAACCCCAACCATCTCTCCCTGAATGTTGACAGGGGTGGCTATAAAGGTGGTGAACCGTTCGTATGGCTCATAGTATGCGTGGTAAGGTTTTGAGATAGATTGTGTAGAGATGACCTCCTGGAAGCTTTTTGTCAGAACCGAGTTCATGTAGAACTCATCCAGCAGGGTGATGTCATGTGACTCATGGTGTTGCAGATCCAGCAGGATCTCTCCATCAGTGGATATCATAACCATGTTCTTTAGCCCCCACTGCTGGATCAGAGAGAGAAAAGTGCTGTTTTTAGCGCTCAGATTTGTCGGGTTTGATGAAAGCATGTCAGGAGAGGGCAGTGGTATGAACTGTTTTCTCGCATCATCTCTATAAAGTTTGTGGGTTCTGTCGTAGCGTAGAAGTTGTGTGGCAAGCCGTTCTGACTGAGAGATGTTTAGAAGGTGTTGTTTTCGTTCACTGAAGAAGTCACGTACCTGATGTTCACGAATGCTGCCTACAAAGGTAAGGTCACGCATTATTTCATCTACAATGGACTGTTTTGCAAGATAAAGTGCGATTCCTCCCATAATAAAAAGGGGGGTGAGGGAGACGATCAAGAACCATCCAATCTGTTGGGTGGTCAGGTTATTTAGGCGATTGGCTCTCATGGGATGTGACATTTTTGCACAAGAGGCGAGAGTTGACGATATTTACCTGTAATTATATGTAGTAACAGGCGTATCTTATATGCTAGGATCTATGATTGATTGTTGATCATATAAAAAAAACTAATAATTAGTGGTTGGGGGGATCGATGGAAATAACGCTAACTGATGCGCTGGTGGTGGCTGGTACTGGAATGGTCGTTATCTGGCTGTTTCTCTGGTACATAAATACCCACCCGAAGGGGTGCTGTGGAATAAGGCGCAGCTTTTTGAAAGATGAGGATCTACCTCTCAATCAGGTGATGGCAGAGGAAAAAAACAGAGATAGTGATTGACTATTTCAGCGAATACTAATATAATTGGCGGCCTAGACCCTCAGAGGATTTCCTTCGAAAAAGAACCTCCTCCTTCTTTCGTAGGTCCCCCCTTCCTCTGAGGGTCTTCTTATTTTTTATGTGGAATGATCTGACTCGCTCTCTGCGTAACCCCAATTACCGCCGCTATTTTGCCGGGCAGTTGATATCTCTTCATGGAACGCAGATGGCCAATGTGGCGCAATCATGGTTGGTCTACAGTCTGACCCAGTCGAGCTTCATGTTGGGTCTGGTGAATTTCACTCTGCTTCTTCCAGTTCTACTGTTTGGTCTTTTTGGTGGGGTTCTGGCAGACCATGTTTCACGACGTCATCTGATGATTGGTTCACAGGGGTTTGCCATGGTGATGGCGTTTCTATTGGCCTATCTGGCCATTAGCGGCCAGGTTGAGGTGTGGCATATCCTGGTTATTGTCTTCTTTCTTGGGATGGCGCAGGCAATTGATATGCCGGTGCGTCAATCATTCCTGGCAGAATTGGTCTCAAAAGATGAGCTCTCCAATGCCGTTGGTCTTAATTCCGGGGCCTTTAATATGGCTCGCTTCGTAGGGCCTGCAGTTGCAGGTGTATTGTTGCTCAGCTGGAGCGAGGGCTACCTTTTTGCATTAAATGGCATTAGTTATTTTGTGCTGCTATTTGTCTTGTTAACGATGCGTCTTCCGGCAACATCAACGGGAAAGATCAGAGGTGCAGGTAACCTCGATGCGTTGAAGGAGGGGGTATCCTACGCCTGGAATCATGTTGGAATTCGTGCTGCATTGGTTCATGTTGGAGCGGTCAGCATGATGGGAACAGCATTTATTGTCCTGATGCCGGTTTTTGCAGACAGACAGTTTGGTGGAGGTCCGGAGATGCTCGGTCTTTTGCTCTCTTCAGCAGGTATTGGGTCGGTTATTGGGGCGCTTAATCTGGCGCGTAGAACAGGAGATACTTCATTATCTCCCGTAATAGCACGCTCCGGAGTGGTGGCCGCAATTGCGCTTATATTATTTGCCCAGAGTGGCAATATTTTTCAGGCCCTGTTGCTGGGGCCTCAACTGTTATGGCTCGCTACCCCTCTGCTTATTGTGGCAGGATTCTCTGTTACAACTGTGATCGCAACAACCAATGCACAGATTCAGGTTGCAGTAGAGGATCACCTTAGGGGCAGGGTAATGTCTCTGTTTTCCGTAATATTTGTGGGCATGGCACCCATCGGCAGCCTTGCTGCAGGGGTATTGGCCGAGGTTGTTGGAATTCAGATGGCTGTTACCATGTTTGCCATATTGGGCGGGGGCGGCTCTCTGCGTTACTGGTTCGGCAGTTCACGTGCAATAGCACGGTAGCCAATGTCAGTTCGATAGTAGATGCCGTTCCACTTAATCTGACTGGCAAGAGAGTAGGCCTTCTGTTGAGCATCAGATACGCTGTCACCAAGAGCACAGGCACAGAGTACGCGACCACCAGCTGTCACAATATCACCATTTTTTTCAGTGGTACCGGCGTGGAATACTTTCTGATCGTTTAATGACTCTTTGGGGAGGCCAGAAATTGAATCCCCTTTTTCGTAGTTTTCAGGATATCCTCCTGCGGCTAACACAACCCCAAGAGATGGGCGAGGGTCCCATTTCATCTCAATTTCATCAAGCTTATGGTCAATGGCAGCATTGCACAGCGATACCAGATCGGACTGTAGTCGCATCATGATTGGTTGAGTCTCGGGGTCGCCAAAGCGGACGTTGTACTCCAGAACCTTGGAGTTGCCATCCTCATCAATCATCAGGCCGGCATAGAGAAAACCGGTAAAGGGGTTGCCCTCTGCAGCCATTCCCTCAACAGTTGGGATAATGACCTGTTTCATAACGCGCTCATATATCTCCTGGGTAACAACAGGTGCAGGTGAGTAGGCGCCCATGCCGCCAGTGTTCGGCCCCTTGTCACCATTGTCTCGAGCCTTGTGGTCCTGTGATGTAGCCATTGGCAAAATATTCTTGCCGTCGGCAATAACAATAAAACTTGCCTCTTCACCAGATAGAAACTCCTCAATTACCACCTTGTGACCGGCATCACCAAAGGCATTTCCAGCCAACATGTCACGTACAGCAGCCTCAGCCTCTTCAACAGTCTGTGCCAGGATAACCCCTTTGCCAGCAGCCAGACCGTCAGCCTTGATAACAATAGGGGCACCAACCTTGTGTAGATACTCCAGGGCCTCATCAAGATCAGTAAAGTTGCCATAGGCGGCCGTAGGAATATTGTGACGAGCAAGGAAATCTTTGGTAAATGATTTTGACCCCTCTAATTGAGCAGCCCCTCTGTTTGGCCCAAAGCAGCGCAACCCCTGTTCCTGGAATTGATCTACTGCGCCGAGTACCAGTGGCGCTTCCGGACCTACAATGGTGAGGTCTATGGACTCTCTCTGGGCAAATGCAATCAGTTCATCAATATCATCTGAACCGATTGCAACATTCTCTATCTTGTTCTCAAGCGCGGTACCTGCATTTCCAGGAGCCACATATACAGCTTTAACCTCTGGGTTCTGAGCAGCCTTCCAGGCCAGTGCATGTTCACGGCCACCACTTCCAATTACCAATACTTTCATTTTTTGTAGTACCTTTTATGGTTGTTTAGTGTCTAAAGTGACGCATGCCGGTAAACACCATCGCCATACCATGCTCATCTGCTGCTGCAATAACTTCATCATCACGCATTGACCCACCGGGCTGAATGACTGCAGTAATCCCGGCTACGTTGGCTGCGTCAATGCCATCTCTGAATGGGAAAAATGCATCAGATGCCATTACAGATCCAGGTACCTCAAGACCGGCATGTTCAGCCTTGATTCCTGCAATACGGGCAGAGTTGATGCGGCTCATTTGACCCGCTCCAACACCAATGGTCATGTTGTTCTTGCCGTAAACAATAGCGTTGGATTTAACAAATTTGGCTACCTTCCAGCTGAATAGAAGATCATTCATCTCCTGTTCTGTAGGAGTGCGTTTGGTTGCAATCGTTACCTCATTGGTAAGAAGTAGATCTGCATCCTGTACCAATAGACCGCCATTTACCCGCTTCATATCAAGTCGCTGCTGCTCATCGGCCCATGATCCGGAGATCAGTAGACGGACATTCTTTTTCTCGCTTACCACTGCGACAGCCTCATCAGAGACTGCAGGGGCAATAATTACCTCAACAAACTGACGGTCAATAATTGCTCTGGCAGCTTCCGCATCCAGAGGTTGATTGAAGGCGATAATTCCCCCGAAGGCAGACTCTGGGTCTGTTGCATAGGCGCGATCGTAAGCCTCTAACAGGTTTTCGCCATAGGCAACCCCGCAGGGGTTGGCATGTTTTACGATTACGCATGCAGGTGACTCGTCAAACTGTTTGACACACTCCAGAGCGGCATCGGTGTCCCCAATATTATTGTAGGAGAGCTCTTTGCCCTGGATCTGTTTAGCGGTGGAAATTGAGCCCTCAGCAGCATTGGCCTCAACAAAGAAGGCAGCCTTTTGGTGAGGATTCTCACCATAACGCATCTCTTGGGTTTTGATGTACTGACTGTTAAAGGTACGTGGAAAATTGGATGTTTCACCATCACTGCCGATTTTTCCAAGATAGTTGGCAATGGCGCCGTCATAGTGCGCTGTATGTTCATATGTTTTTACCGCAAGATCAAAGCGGGTTGCATCACTGACGGTGCCGCCACTACTGTTCATCTCTTGCAGGACTCTATCGTAGTCGTCAGCATCCACAATAACGGTGACAGCAGCACTGTTTTTGGCTGCTGCACGGAGCATTGTGGGGCCACCAATATCGATATTCTCAATGGCAGTTGCCAGATCACAATCAGGGTTGGCAACCGTCTGTTCAAATGGGTATAGATTAACCACAACCATGTCGATGGGCGGGATCTTATGTTGTGCCATGATCTCATCATCAACTCCGCGACGTCCAAGCAGGCCACCATGCACTTTTGGATGCAGGGTCTTGACTCGTCCGTCCATCATCTCCGGAAAGCCTGTGTAGTCTGAAACCTCCGTAACCTTGATGCTGTTTTCAGAGAGTAGTTTTGCTGTTCCGCCAGTAGAGAGAATCTCAATGCCGTGCTGACTTAGCTGTTGGGCAAACTCTACAATTCCGGTTTTGTCGGAGACACTGATTAGTGCACGATTAATTTTCATTACTTCTATCCTTGATGTTTAAGAAAAGATGCGGCGCGGTTATTTGCCACTACTCTTGATGTCATGCTGCACAATTTTTTTCTTTAGGGTGTTGCGGTTAATCCCCAGCATTTTAGCTGCCCTGGACTGGTTGCCATCACACTGTTTGAGAGTAAGCTCCAACAGTGGTTGCTCCATCTGATCAAGGATGCGCTGATATAGATCTGTTGGCTCACTCCCGCCAAGCTTGCCAAAGAACTCTTCCAGATTTCCACGTATACAGGCACGAAAAGAGGCACACTTGTCGTTGACGCTACTCACGCGGCAATCTCCTTCTCTGTTTTGTCAAACCGGATAATCTCCTCAAAAAAATTATATGTCATGCGCAGCTGCTCTTCAGTGGTCTCAACTCGATTTACCCGCTGTCTGAATGAGGCGCCATGGCGCTGTCCCTTGCTGTACCAGGAGATATGTTTGCGGGCAACCCGAACCCCGGTACGCTCCCCATAAAATTCATATAGATTATTGAGATGGCCAAGCAGCAGGTCACGAATCTCTTCATTTTCCGGCTCAGGGAGTGTTTCACCAGATTCCAGGTAATGGAGGATGGAGCGAAAAATCCATGGCTTGCCCTGGGCAGCTCTCCCAATCATCAGGCCGTCGGCTCCGGTTTTGTCTAATACTTCAGCCGCTTTTTGCGGTGAGGTGATATCACCGTTTGCAATAACGGGTATCTCAATAGTCTGTTTGATGGTTGCTATGGTCCCATATTCAGCATCACCTCTATAACCGTCAGCACGGGTTCTGCCATGTACAGCAAGAGCCTGAATGCCGGCATTTTCAGCAATGCTAGCAATTTGCACTCCGTTGCGACTGTCATGGTCCCATCCAGTGCGGATCTTCAGTGTTACCGGTATATCAACAGCCTGAACCACCGCCTCCAAAATCTTTCCCACCAATCTCTCATCCTTCATAAGAGCAGATCCGGCGGCGACATTGCAGATCTTTTTTGCTGGACATCCCATGTTGATATCTATGATTTGGGCGCCACTGTCTGCATTGTATTTAGCGGCCTCAGCCATCATTTGTGGGTCTGCCCCCATGATCTGTACAGAGCGTGGCTCATCCTCCCCAGAGTGATCTGCACGACGTTTTGTCTTCTCACTACCCCACAATAATGAGTTGGAAGAGACCATCTCGGAGACTGCCATACCGGCTCCAAGCTGGCGGCAGAGTTGACGGAATGGACGATCAGTCACGCCTGCCATCGGAGCAAGAACAAGATTGTTTTTCAGTTTGTATGGACCGATCTGCATGGTACAAAAGAGTGTAGGATGTGCTTAAAAAGGAGGCAGATGATACTCCCGTTTTATCTTTCAGTCGAGGGTGATGTGGGTTGTTACCCCTTTTTCTGCCCCTCAATCCTGACCCACTCCTGTTGGAAAGCAGGTGGATTCATATCAAACCATGGGACGTAGGCGGAGATCACCTCATCTGCCTGATTATGAAGAATACCAGAGAGAATAATATTGCCACCGGGGGCTACGTGGGCTGCCAGTTTGGGGGCAAGTTCAATCAGTGGCCCAGCCAGGATATTGGCAATTAGCAGATCTGCCTGTTGTTCCTGGGGGAACTGATCTGGCAGATAGGTGGAGATCATTGCTGTAACCCCATTTTTTTCGCTATTATCCAGAGTGGCTGTCAGTGCCTGTGGATCGTTGTCAACGCAGTGAACAGATGAAGCTCCAAGTTTTGCTGCGGCAATGGCAAGAATGCCGGAGCCGCAACCGTAATCAATGACCGTTGCTCCATTTGGGGGGTTGGTGTCGAGCCACTCCATGCAGAGCGCGGTGGTAGGGTGGGTGCCGGTACCAAAGGCAAGCCCGGGATCCAGTAAAATATTGACTGCATCACTGTCAACTGGGTCACTCCAGGATGGGACAATCCACAGGTTCTCTCCAAACCTCATGGGGTGAAAATCATCCATCCAGGCACGCACCCAGTTCTGCTCTTCCAGATCGGAGATGGTTAGAGTGGATAACTGCTCTTCGGTTATCTGTTGGGATAGTGCGATCGAGACAAGGTCACGATTTATCTCTGCATCAAACAGGCCAACTACATCAATTCTATTCCAGAGAGGCGTTTCGCCTGGCGCTGGTTCAAGTAGAGGTTGATCTTCTGCGTCCTCAAAGGTTACAGAAGCTGCCCCAAGTTCTGATAGCAGGTTTGATAGTGACTCTGCGCTATCTCTGTTGCTGGTGACTCTGGTCTGGAACCAAGACAATTAGTGGGCTCTGAAAAAGCTTAATGGGATGGAGTTTGGGAGAAGGGCTCTCCTGGCTATAGATCCAGCTTCTTTTCCAGATAGTGGATGTTTGCCCCACCAGCGATGAAGTTTGCATCCCTTATGATGTCACGATGGAGATCTATATTGTTACGAATTCCACCAATTACCATCTCATCAAGTGCTGTGCGCATGCGAGCTATTGCGGTGTCCCTGTTTTCACCGTAAGTGATCAACTTGCCGATCATCGAATCATAGTGAGGAGGGACGTGGTATCCGGTATAGAGGTGTGAATCCACTCGTACCCCAATGCCTCCGGGAGCGTGATAAGTAGTGACTTCTCCTGGTGAAGGGAGAAAGGTGTGTGCGTCCTCTGCATTTATTCGACACTCGATCGCGTGTCCATTTACCTTTATCTCATCCTGTGTGTAACTTAGGGGTTCGCCAGATGCTATACGTAGCTGTTCACGGACTATGTCAACGCCGGTAATCATCTCTGTAACCGGATGTTCAACCTGTACACGAGTATTCATCTCAATAAAGTAGAACTCTCCATTCTCATAGAGGAATTCGAAAGTTCCGGCGCCTGTATAGCCAATCTCCTGACAGGCTTTGGCGCAGCGCTCACCAATTTGTGCGCGCAGCTCTTCGGTGATGCCGGGTGCTGGCGCCTCTTCTACCACCTTCTGGTGGCGGCGCTGCATTGAGCAGTCCCTTTCGGCCAGATGGATGGCGTTGCCATGGTCATCTGCCAGTATCTGAATCTCTACGTGGCGAGGGTTTTCCAGAAACTTCTCCATGTAGACAACATCATTGTTGAAGGCAGTTGCCGCCTCCGTTTTGGTCATGGTAATAGATTGCAGTAGAGTGGCCTCACTGTGTACAACACGCATTCCTCTGCCACCACCACCACCCGCAGCCTTGATTATCACTGGGTAACCAATTTTCTTGCCATGAGCGAGGTTGATGGCATCGTCATCACCCAGAGGGCCGTCAGATCCAGGAACAGTCGGTACCCCCGAGCTCTTCATGGCCTTGATTGCCTCAACCTTGTCTCCCATCATCCGGATAGTATCGGCTTTCGGGCCGATAAAGCGGAATCCACTACGCTCAACCCTCTCTGCAAAATCTGCATTTTCTGATAGAAAACCGTACCCAGGGTGGATACCCATGGCATCTGTCACCTCTGCAGCACTGATAATTGCAGGGATGTTTAGGTAACTATCGAGAGAAGATGGTGGTCCAATACAGACAGACTCGTCTGCCAGGCGTACATGTTTCTGGGTGTGGTCAGCCGTAGAGTGTACTGCAACTGTCTTGATTCCAAGTTCTTTGCAGGCACGCAGAATTCTGAGAGCAATCTCGCCACGGTTGGCAATAACAATTTTATCCAGCATTTTTGTGGTCCCTTTCGCTAACCCTGTGTGGGGCTTGGAGATTATATTTCTGAGGGTTTATTCGATAACAAAGAGAGGTTGTTCAAACTCAATTGCCTCGGCATTTTCTGCAAGTACGGCTTTTATGGTGCCAGACTTGTCGGCCTCGATCTCGTTGAGGATTTTCATTGCCTCGATAATGCAGATAGTGTCACCAGCAGAGACGCTGTCACCTATCTCGACAAATGGTTTTGCCCCAGGTGAGGCAGAGCGGTAGAAGGTGCCGACCATTGGCGATTTGACCTCATGCCCAGAGAAACTTGGTGCAGCGGCAGGTTCAGAAGCACTTTCCGGGGCTGCTACAGGTAACTCAGATACAGCCACTGGCGCAGCCATTGCTGGAGCTGCAACAGCTCCTTGTCCATATCGACTGATGCGTACAGACTCCTCTCCCTCTTGAATTTCTATCTCTGCAATACCGGACTCCTCCAGTAGCTCAATAAGTTTTTTTACCTTTCGAATATCCATAATGGTAGTCCTTGGTGGTTATCTATTAATGTGCCGCCTGATCAAGGTGTTGAATGGCAGCCTGTAGAGCAAGCGTGTATCCCTGTGCCCCTAGCCCAATAATGATGCCTTGAGCAATATCGGAAAAATATGAGTTATGCCGGAACGATTCACGTGCATGAGTGTTTGAGAGGTGAATCTCAATAAATGGAATATCCACTCCAAGCAGAGCATCACGCAGGGCAACGCTTGAGTGGGTGAATGCTGCAGGATTGATCAGGATGAAACCAACATCTTCCTGGCTGGCCTGATGAATTCGCTCGATAAGCTCCTGTTCAGAGTTGCTCTGAAGATCCTGGAGCTGGTGTCCGGCATTGTGGGCCTCTGAATCTAGTCGTTCGATAATGGCTTCAAGGGTATCGTCACCATAGTGTCCGGGCTCACGGGTGCCAAGAAGATTAAGGTTTGGACCATTTAGAACAAGTATCGTAGACATGTCAGAATATATATGAGTTGATCCATAAATTATATTAAAGTGTTTCTATTGTGGACCGGTTAACGGCTAATGTCCACGTTTTCTTGATGATCGGCGCAAAGTTTGGCTAGATCGCATCAAGAATTGGGATGATGGCTACAATAATGGGTTGATCTGATTGAGTAACTGTTCTCTTGTGGCCTCCCCGGTATGGCGAGCAACAATCTCTCCGCTACGGTTCACAATGACAGTGTAGGGGAGGATGGATCGTCGGTTTCCAAGTGCGATTGAGAAGTCCAGACCTGTGCTCTCACCCTGCATGGTAGGGTAATTATTGATATTGTGCTCCTTTACGTATTGTTTAACCCTTTTGGTGGAGTCAACAGCAACTCCAACAAATTGCACCCCTTTCTCCTTGAGCTCATCTTGTAGCGCAATGATTGTCGGGATCTCACGTCTGCATGGGGGGCACCAGGTGGCCCA
>NZ_CEYDPX010000006.1:59182-71332 GCF_982804495.1 Candidatus Thiopontia autotrophica
GTAGCGCAATGATTGTCGGGATCTCACGTCTGCATGGGGGGCACCAGGTGGCCCAAAAATTAATCACCACTACCTGGCCACTCCACTCATTCATTTTATGGGGCCTGCCATCAAGATCGAGTAGAGCAATATCAAGAGGATTCGTATTGTCCGACTTGGTGATGGCCTCAGATGGAGCCACATTCAGGGGGGTTGCAGTAGAGTTCAGGTAGTAGCTGACGGAGCCGCCTGCCAACAGGGCGATCAATGCCAGAATGAGTACTGTTCTCTTGTTCATATCTATTGTTTCAAGGCCTTGCGCACATGTTCTACAAATGGTTTTGCGTCCATAAACTGCACCAGGCGGGCAGAGGTGACCTCGTTGCCGTCACGGTTAAAGAAGAGGAGTGCGGGTGGGCCAAAAATTCCCAGTTTTTTCATCAGGGCCTGATCCTGTTCATCATTGGGGGTAACGTCTGCCTGCAGTAGCATTGCTGAGGAGAGCGCCTGTTGAACATCTGGATCAGAGAAAGTCAGAGATTCAAACTCTTTGCATGAGATGCACCAGTCAGCATAGAAGTCCAGAAAAACAGGCTGGTTGTTACTGGTTGCCCTGGCCAGAGCCTTCTCAAGACCATCAATCCCCTTGATCTGCTGAAAAGAGAGATGCTCTTGTTGAGCTATCGCCGAGCCAGATCCGCCTACGTTGATGTTTTTAAGTGGCTGGAATGGATCGCCACTGCCTGAGCCTGCCCCAATCATTAGCATGACTCCGTAAACCAGCATCAGCAAGCCAGACCCTTTCCATAGCTTCTTCCAGCCGCTGCTGGGGGATGGAAGCGGTTCTAGCGCACCCATGTAAATTGCAGGGACAATTAGTAATGCCGCCCAAAGTACCATGGTTACTGATGGAGGAATGATTCTTTCCAGCATCCATACGGCAACAGCAAGTAGCAATACCCCAAATATTGATTTGACTGCATCCATCCACCCTCCGGCGTGAGGGAGCAGTTTGCCAGCTGAGGTGCCGATTGCCAGTAACGGCATACCCATGCCGATGCTTAGTGCAAACAGAGCCATTCCGCCCAGCAGAGCATCTCCGGTCTGTCCAATATAGATCAGCGCTCCAGCCAGTGGTGCAGCCACACAGGGCCCAACAATCAGGGCAGAAAGTAGCCCCATAACTGCAACCCCGGTCAATGATCCACCTTTTTGTCGATTGCTTGCTGATGCCAGCTTTCCTTGAATGCTCGACGGCATCTGCAAATCATAGAAGCCAAACATGGAGAGTGCCAGAATGACAAAAACGAAGCTGAATGTTCCAAGTATCCACGGATTCTGGAAAGCAGCCTGCAGGTTTTCCCCAAACAGTCCAGCCATCACTCCAGCAAAAGTGTAGGTAAGAGCCATTGCCAGTACATATACCAACGACATGGTGAATGCTCTGCGGGTAGTTATGCTCTCACCCTGGCCTACAATAATGCCAGAGAGAATGGGGATCATCGGGAAGATGCAAGGGGTAAATGCCAGTAACAATCCAAACCCAAAAAAGCTTAGAAGGGTGAGTAACATGTTCCCATTCCCCAGGGATGCTGCAATCTGATCCTGCTCTGCCAGTGGGGCAACACTCTCCTCTGCGGCGGAGGCAGAGGCAATAACTGCAGGCAGGCTGATAGAGACTTTTTTGCTGATTGGTGGGTAGCATATCCCCCGTTCGGCACACCCCTGATACATTACTCTCAGGGTGCCACTGGCGGCATCGTTGCTGGTACGCCTGAGGGGGAGATTGATTGATTGGTTACCATGGTAAACCTCTAGGGTGCCAAAGAACTGATCCTCTTTCATATCTCCCGCAGGGAGGTCGGGGGTACCAATTGAGAGATTTTTCTCATCTAGTAGTTTGAACTTGAACTTGTTGCGATAGAGGTAGTGTTCGTCTGCAATCTGCCAATCCAGCCGGATTGACTCCTCCTCTGGGTCCTCACTGGAGAAGGCAAAAGCCTTGTCGGGATGGAGGGGGTCGTCACTCTCAGCGCCTAAGCCCAGTGAGTCCATCAATCCGCCGAGCTGCTGTAGTGATGATTGTTCTGCCAATGTGGGGGATATAGCCCCCAGCAAGATCAGTATAGTGAACAGTAAAGTCCAGATATTCTCTTTCAATTTCATGACGTTATTATATTTTGCCTCTATTCTTCGGTAGATTGTGCGACCCATGAGAGATATGAGTTGGCTCCGCTCACAATATCCAGTGCAATCACCTCTGGGGTATCGTAGGGGTGGTTACTCTGGATGGTGCTCTCAATATCTGCGTATCGCGTTTTCGTTGTTTTTATAATAAGTAGAGTCTCCTCATCACTCTCTATTTCATCTTTCCACCGATATACTGACTGGACAGCATCAATCAGATTTACACAGGCGGCATATCTACGTTCGACCAATAAACGGGCAATTGATTCCGCTGTTGCCCGATTGGGACAGGTTGTCAGAATTACAATTGTATCTTTCGGTGTTGCCACAATAAGAGCAGAGAATACAGTACAATAGGCGCGATATGAATCCCTTTCGACTGCTCTTCGCCCTCTTTATACTGGTTCCGCTGGTTGAAATTTATCTGTTGATGCAGGTGGGTGCAGTGATTGGAGCCTTTCCAACCATTATATTGGTAGTGGCAACGGCAATTGTTGGAGTGACTCTATTGAGGGCACAAGGACTCTCCACCATGATGGATGCGCAGAGGAGTATGGCTAGTGGAGAGATACCGGCACTTCAGTTATTGGAGGGCGCAGCACTTCTGATAAGCGGGGCCCTGTTGCTTACTCCCGGGTTTGTAACTGATTTTATTGGTTTTCTTGGGCTGGTTCCTGCGACCAGAAGGATGTTGATACGAGGTTTTCTTGCCCGCTCAAGCAGTGTTAATTTCCAGTATCGCTCTACAGACTCGTCTAGAGAGCGAGAAGATGGGGTGACTATCGATGGTGAATTCCACCAAAAGGATGACCCCTGGCTGAAATAGCTGCAAGCTCTTTATTGGGGTATTAGTTATTATTTTCAGCATCTTCCCTTGACTTCACAATAACCGTCCATATTATTAGCACTCCTTGGGCGAGAGTGCTAATTGTGATTTCCTCTCTGCCCGAGTCAGATTTTAAGATTAATCATAATATTAAGGAGAGACCATTATGAATTTGCGTCCCCTGCACGATCGTGTAGTTGTTCGCCGCATGGAAGAGGAGCGGATGTCCGCCGGCGGTATTGTTATTCCTGATTCAGCAACCGAGAAACCAAGCCGTGGCGAGATTGTTGCTGCCGGTAATGGCAAGGTCGCTGATAACGGTTCACGCCAGGAGATGGATGTGAAGGTTGGTGACACTGTTCTGTTCGGTAAATTTGCTGGAACCGAGATTAAGGTGGACGGTGAAGAGCTGCTAGTCATGAATGAAAGCGACATCATGGCTGTCATCGAAGGATAAGGAAGGAAAATAATTATGAGCGCAAAAGAAGTAAAGTTTGGTGATGACGCGCGTCATCTGATGCTGGCCGGCGTCAATACTCTGGCCAACGCGGTAAAGGTAACCCTTGGCCCTAAAGGTCGTAATGTGGTTCTGGACAAGGCATTTGGTGCCCCAACCATTACCAAGGATGGCGTCTCTGTAGCCAAAGAGATCGAGCTGGAGAACAAGTACGAGAATATGGGTGCGCAGATGGTAAAAGAGGTTGCCTCTCAGACATCTGATGTTGCTGGTGATGGAACTACAACAGCAACTGTACTGGCTCAGGCAATCATGCGTGAGGGTATGAAGGCGGTAGCAGCGGGCATGAACCCAATGGACCTCAAGCGTGGAATCGACAAGGCGGTTATAGCTGCAGTTAAACAGATCAAGGGGATCTCAACCCCATGTACTGACACCGGTGCGATTGCCCAGGTCGGTAGTATCTCTGCAAATTCCGATGAGTCAATTGGTACCATCATTGCGGACGCAATGGAGAAGGTCGGCAAAGAGGGTGTAATCACCGTTGAGGAGGGCAAGTCCCTTGAGAATGAGCTGGATGTTGTTGAGGGTATGCAGTTTGATCGCGGTTATCTCTCCCCCTACTTTGTAAATAACCAACAGAACATGACTGCCGAGCTGGAGGATCCATTTATCCTTCTGTTTGACAAGAAGATCTCCAATATCCGTGACCTGCTGCAGATCCTGGAGGGTGTTGCCAAGGCAAGCCGTCCTCTGCTAATTATTGCCGAGGATATCGAGGGTGAGGCACTGGCAACTCTGGTTGTAAACTCCATGCGTGGAATCGTCAAGGTAGCTGCAGTCAAGGCCCCTGGTTTTGGGGATCGCCGCAAGGCCATGCTGCAGGATATAGCGATTCTGACTGGTGGTCAGGTTATCTCTGAGGAGGTCGGACTCTCTCTGGAGAAGACCACTCTGGAAGATCTTGGTACTGCCAAGCGTATTGTGGTCGAGAAGGACAATACCATTATCATTGATGGTGCCGGCAGTGCTGAAGAGATCGAGGCACGTGTTGTCCAGGTTCGTCAGCAGATCGAAAATACCACCTCTGACTATGATAAAGAGAAGCTTCAGGAGCGTGTTGCCAAGTTGGCTGGCGGTGTTGCTGTTATCAAGGTTGGTGCCGCAACAGAAGTGGAGATGAAGGAGAAGAAGGCGCGTGTTGAGGATGCATTGCATGCAACTCGTGCTGCAGTTGAAGAGGGTGTGGTCCCAGGTGGTGGAACTGCTCTGGTTCGTGCCCGTGCAGGTATTGCTGATCTCTCTGGTGATAACCATGATCAGGATGTTGGTATCAACATCATGCGTCGTGCCATGGAAGAGCCACTGCGTCAGATTGTTGCCAATGCAGGTGATGAGGGTTCTGTTGTAGTTAACAACATCGAAAACAACGATGGCAACTACGGCTACAACGCAGCTACTGCAGAGTATGGTGACATGATCGAGATGGGAATTCTTGATCCAGCCAAGGTGACCCGTTCTGCACTGCAGTACGCAGCATCTGTAACTGGTCTGATGATCACTACAGAGGCGATGGTTGCTGAGATTCCTCAGGAGACAGCAGCCCCAATGCCGGATATGAGTGGTGGTATGGGTGGTATGGGAGGAATGGGCGGCATGATGTAAATTATCGCTCAGCTCATCTCCAGATGGCCGCATAACGGCGTTAAAAAATGATCATTTACTTTTAGTAAACTCACATTTTTTGCCTTGTTCTGCAGCTGTCTGCAGAGGTTCCCTGGACGATGTTTGAGTATTATCGTCTCAAAAAAGCCCCGGTCAGCATTGATCGGGGCTTTTTTGTTAGAATTGGTTTTTTGTAAATTGAGATATAACGATGATTAAGGCTGGGATTGTTGGAGGAACCGGATATACCGGTGTAGAGTTGCTGCGATTGCTTGCAAAGCACCCGGATGTGGAGCTACAGGTTATTACCTCTCGTTCAGAGGCAGGGAAGCCTGTTGCAGAGCTATTCCCCAATCTGCGCGGACATGTCGGTATTGAGTTCTCCGAGCCCGATATAGAGCAGCTGAAGAGCTGTGACGTGGTCTTCTCAGCAACCCCAAACGGGGTGGCCATGACGATGGCTCGAGAGCTGGTGAGTGCGGGTGTGCGCATTATCGATCTGGCGGCAGATTTTCGTCTGAGTGATCCGGCAGTCTGGGAGAAGTGGTACGGAGTGCCCCATGCCTGTGAGGATCTGCTGGCAGAGTCTATCTATGGTCTGCCTGAGGTGAACCGTGAGGCAATTCGGGAGGCGCGAGTATTGGCTAATCCAGGATGCTATCCAACGGCTGTCCAGTTGGGGTTTTTACCTCTGGTTGAAAAAGGGCTGGTAGAGCTGAATGGACTGATTGCCGATTGTAAATCAGGAGTTAGTGGCGCCGGTCGTGGTGCAAATGTAGGAACTCTGCAGGCCGAGTCTGCAGAGAGCTTCAAGGCATATGCAGTACCTGGACATAGGCACTGGCCAGAGATTCACCAAGGGGTTGGCAGAATGGCGCATCAGAGTGAAATAGGGCTCACTTTTGTACCTCACCTGGTACCAATGATTCGTGGGATTCATGCGACACTCTATATGCAGCTATCTGAGAATGTTGCTGACCTGCAGTCAGTTTATGAAGAGAAGTATCTGAATGAGCCTTTTGTCGATGTGCTACCGGCTGGCTCTCATCCAGAGACACGTACGGTGCGTGGGAGTAATGTATGTAGAATTGCCATCCACAAACCTGAAGATTCAGATCACGTAGTTGTGTTGTCGGTGATTGACAATCTGGTCAAGGGCGCCTCTGGGCAGGCAGTGCAGAATATGAATATCATGTTTGGTCTTGATGAGACTACAGGACTGGATCTGGTCGCCCTCATGCCTTGATGGACGGTCTCTGAAAACCGTAAAAGTTGACTAATTTTGTCGGAGATCAGATAATTCATTGAATAATGATTCTGGAGATGTTTTTATGAAAGAGATTAATGTACTCAATGACTACGTAGGATTTACCGAGGCTGCAGCTATCAAGGTTAAGGCGCTAATTGCGGAAGAGGGAAATGATAATCTCAAGCTTAGAGTCTATATAACAGGTGGTGGCTGTTCCGGATTTCAGTACGGATTCAAGTTTGATGAAGATGTGGAGGAGGGGGATACCGTCGTAGAGAAAAATGGTGCCACCATGCTGGTTGACTCGATGAGTATGCAGCATCTCAATGGCGCCGAGGTTGATTACTATGAGGGGCTTGATGGCGCACGTTTTGTGGTCAATAACCCGAATGCAACATCAACCTGTGGTTGCGGGTCATCGTTTTCAGTTTAAGAAGCCTCTAAAAAGCTTAATGCGCCCTCTATTCCGCTCCTTCGGAAAATCCCTTGTGGGTCCAAATTCCTGCGCGATCATCATGCCCCCTGGCGAGAGCTGCGGGCTAGTTTTATTGAGTTGTTAAATCATACTTGACTCATTCAATAGAATGTGTGATTATTGATGGACTTATGCCAGTAAAAGACTATAAAAAATCAATTTTCGAGCAGTTTGCCCGTACCGGGAAAGCCTTTAGCAATGCCTATCGAATTGAGCTGTTAGAGATCCTTGCACAGGGAGAGCGTACTGTAGAGCAGCTCTCAATTACAGCCGAACTGACTGTTGCCAACACATCTCAGCATCTTCAACTGTTAAGAAATGCAGGATTGGTTACCGCAAGAAAGGTTGGGCAGTATGTCCACTACAACCTCTCTGACGACCTGGTTATTGATCTATTGGTGGCACTGAGAAAACTATCTGAGCGCCATCTGGCCGAGGTAGAGCGCCTGGTCAATACTTATCTAACTGTCAAGGATGATCTGGAACCTGTTCCGGTTAACGAGCTGATGGAGCGTGCTGGAGATGGCGTGGTCACAGTACTGGATGTCCGTCCTGAGGTTGAGTATGAGGCTGGACATATCCAGGGCGCAATAAGTGTACCGATGGACCAGCTTGAGGATCGCGTTGGTGAGCTTGATCCTGAGCGTGAGATTGTTGCCTACTGTCGTGGCCCATACTGCATGTTGGCTTATGATGCCGTTGCCAAGCTTCGTGAGAAAGGGTTCAAGGCGCGTCGTATGGATGAAGGTTTTCCAGAGTGGCGCAAAGCTGGCATGCCAGTTGAGATGAAAGAAGAGTAGTTCCCAATCCGGTAGAATATCCGGATGAAAATTAAATCCCCAGAACTTCTATCCCCTGCAGGGACACTGCAGCATATGCGTGCGGCTTTTGCCTATGGCGCAGATGCTGCCTATGCTGGTCTGCCACGCTATGGTCTGCGGGTGCGAGAAAATGACTTTGACCTTGCTGGATTGGGGAGCGCTATTGATGAGGCGCATCAGCAGGATAAGAAGCTATATGTAACAGCAAATATACTGGCTCATAACAGCAAGGTAAATACTTTCCAGAGAGATATAGAGCCCGTTGTTGAGCTTGGTCCGGATGCCTTGATTATGGCGGATCCTGGCCTGATCCATATTGTGAGAGAGCGCTGGCCAGAACAGACAATTCATCTGTCGGTACAGGCCAACAGCGTCAATTATGCGACAGTAAATTTCTGGAAGAGCATGGGAATTGAGCGGGTGATTCTCTCTCGTGAACTCTCTCTTGATGAGGTAGAGGAGATTCGTCAGCAGTGTCCCGATATAGAGCTTGAGGTCTTTGTCCATGGAGCGCTCTGCATGGCCTACTCCGGACGCTGTCTACTCTCCGGATACATCAATCACAGGGATGCAAACCAGGGGGCATGTACCAACGCCTGCCGCTGGGAGTACAGAGAAGTTGCCAGTAAGGTTGATGATAATGGCGACTTGGCAGTTGCTGATGATCAGGCGCATGGCCAAAGAATACTGATTGAAGAGATGGGACGCCCGGGGCAGCCAATCCCTATGGAAGAGGATGAGAATGGTACCTACATCATGAACTCCAAAGATTTGCGTGCAGTAGAGCATATTAAGCGTCTGGTTGAGATGGGGGTGGATTCACTGAAAATTGAGGGCAGAACCAAGTCCATCTATTACGTAAGCAGAGTGACCCAGTCATACAGGAAGGCGATTGATGATGCGGTTGCGGGCCGTGATTTTGATCCTTCACTGCTTGGTGAGCTTGAGAATCTTGCCAGCAGAGGATATACCGATGGTTTTTTCAAGCGACACCATGATGAGGAGTATCAAAACTATATTCAGGGGAACTCTTTGGGTCATCAGCAACTCTATGTAGCAGAGATTACAGATTATGATCCCCAGCAGAAGGTGGCAACACTACTGGCCAAAAACAAGTTCAGTGTTGGAGACAGAGTGGAGTTGATTATGCCTCAGGGTAATCGTGAGTTTGTTCTGGAGAGGATTGAGAATTTGAAAGGGGAGTTGGTTGATGTTGTTCCAGGCGGTGGTCATCGAGCACGGATTCCACTTGACCTCTCGTCACATGGGAATAGTTTCAGCCACGGGATGATTGCCAGATTCCTGTAAACCAATCTTTTTTACGTTAATATCTCAGATTAAGTAGTTACCAAACAATAACGAGGGGAGTAGTTGTGTCCAGGATAGAAGCAAGCCGAGGTCAATTTCCACATGTGAGAATGCGCAGAATGCGTAGAGATGATTTTTCGCGTCGGATGATGCGAGAGAATGTATTGACCCCAAACGATCTGATATACCCAATGTTTGTTATTGAGGGTAAAGACCGTCGCCAAAAGGTTAAGTCAATGCCGGGGGTAGAGAGGGTAACTATCGATCAACTGCTAAAAGAGGCAAAACAGCTGATTGATCTCGGTATTCCGACTATTGCCCTCTTTCCTGTGGTCCCCAAAAACAAGAAATCACTGCTCGCAGAAGAGGCCTACAACCCTGATGGCCTGGCGCAACGCGCAGTACGGGCACTCAAGAAGAAATTTCCGCAGCTGGGAGTAATGACAGACGTTGCTCTGGACCCATTCACCACCCATGGCCAGGATGGCATTATTGATGATAGTGGTTATGTCATGAATGATGAGACGGTAGAGGTCTTGATGCAGCAGGCGGTATCTCATGCGGAGGCAGGCGCCGATATTGTTGCACCATCAGATATGATGGATGGAAGAATTGGGGATATCCGCTTTGCGCTGGAAGAAGAGGGCCACATTCACACCAGAATCATGGCCTACTCAGCCAAATATGCATCCAGTTTCTATGGCCCATTCCGTGATGCGGTCGGCTCTGCAGCAAATCTTGGTTCTGGTGATAAATCAACTTACCAGATGGATCCAGCAAATAGTGACGAAGCACTATGGGAGGTCTCGCTTGATCTGGAAGAGGGGGCAGATATGGTGATGGTCAAGCCTGGAATGCCATATCTTGATATTGTCCGCAGGGTTAAGGATCAGTTCGGGGCCCCTACCTTTGTCTATCATGTAAGTGGTGAGTACAGCATGCTGAAGGCGGCTGCCCAGAAGGGATGGCTCAATGAAGAGGCGGTAGTGCTGGAGGCTCTACTGGGATGTAAACGTGCAGGTGCAGATGGGATTCTCACCTACTATGCCAAAGATGTAGCACGTTGGCTGAAGGCATAAACCTGGTTAACAAAACTCCATGACAGATCGATATATGGTGGTTGGCAATCCGATTGCCCATAGCAAATCCCCGCAGATTCACTCCATGTTTGCAGAGCAGACCGGGCAGGATCTGATCTATGAAAAACAGCAGGTAGAGGCGGGAGAGTTCGTACAGGTACTTAATGCCTTTCAACAACTTCAAGGCAGAGGGATGAATGTCACAGTCCCCTACAAGCACGAGGCATGGGAGGCAGTCGATGAGCTGTCGCCACGGGCACAGCGTGCAGGTGCAGTCAATACCATTCAGATTCGTGATGATGGCTCACGTTATGGTGACAACACCGATGGTATTGGGCTGTTGAGAGATCTGACAGCAAACCATAAGATGAGCCTTAAAGACAAAAACATCCTGATCATGGGCGCAGGCGGTGCAGTCAGGGGAATACTTGAGCCACTTCTTAACGAAAAACCAAACCAGATATCAATTGCCAACCGTACCCCAGAGCGTGCCGAAGAGTTGGCAGAGGAGTTCGCTGATCTTGGCAATATAGAGGGCGGAGGTTTTGATGAGCTCGATGGCCAGCACTTTGACCTGATAATCAATGGAACCGCAGCCAGTCTGCAGGGAGAGATGCCGCCACTGCCATTTGATATTCTGGCTCCAGACGCAGTCTGTTATGACCTGATGTACTCGGCTGAGCCAACCCCATTCATGCAGTGGGGGGAGGAGTTTGGTGCAGTAAAAATAATGGATGGACTGGGTATGCTAGTGGAGCAGGCGGCAGAATCTTTTAGCCTGTGGCGAGGAGTGCACCCCAATACAGCACCGGTGATCAAGGCGCTGCGTTAACAGATGTGAAATTTAAGTGTTACAGCAAATGGAGTCAGCTACCTGCAGGTGTTGATTCGCTATTTGATCATAGTGGGGATGAGAGCATGTTTCTCACCCGCGAATGGTTCGAGGCACTTGATACAATAGCATTAGAGGATGGGCAGTCACTATTGCTGACCAGCGTAGTTGATGAAGAGAGTGTGCTGGCACTGTTGCCACTAATTGGAGAGGGTGAATACTGGCAATCAGTTAGCCACCGTTACACCGCCCTCTACAGTTTGCTGTTAGCAGCAGAGAGACAGCCAGAAGTCCTGGCCTGTTTGGCTGAGGGGCTGAGTCAACACTCTATCCACTCTTTGCAGCTGAGCCCTGTTGCCGAAGATGATCATAATATATTGGGTCTGCAACAGGCTCTGGCTACCTTTGGTTACGAACCTCAAAAATACTTCTTTTTCTATAACTGGATCCATC
The DNA here is from genome assembly GCF_982804495.1 of Candidatus Thiopontia autotrophica. Lineage (NCBI taxonomy): Bacteria > Pseudomonadati > Pseudomonadota > Gammaproteobacteria > Candidatus Thiopontia > Candidatus Thiopontia autotrophica. Next base: position 70,514 of record NZ_CEYDPX010000006.1, read on the forward strand.
GCACCCAGCAGCACTCATTCGATGCATACATGGCCGGAAGGCCTGCTCAATTGCGCAATACCATCACACGCAAACAGCGCAAGCTGGAGCGTGAACATGAATGCAAGATACGTATGTTCAAGGGGGATGAGGTACAACAAGGGTTGATAGATTACCACTCCGCCTATTCAGCTAGCTGGAAAGCGAACGAGCAGTATGTGGCGCTGCTCGATGCGGTAGCGATCAACCTGTCAGTACCGGACTGGACAAGAATAGCTGTTTTATATATCGACGGGAAAGCTGCTGCAGCACAGCTCTGGTTTGTTGTTCACGGTCAAGCGAGTATCTTCAGGTTGGCCTATGATGAAGAGTGGAAGCGCTACTCACCTGGCTCCATTCTTACTGCATACCTGATGCAGTATGTGATTGAAATCGATAAGGTTGAGGAGATTGACTTCCTCACTGGTAACGAGGCCTACAAGCGGGACTGGATGTCACTGCGTAGAGAGCGATGGAGGCTGTTATTTATCAAGCAGAATAGATCGCAGGGTGATTCAAGTACGTTGATGGCTATGCTCAAGAATGGGTTTAAGCGTATATTCAACAAGTAGGCCGACTGTAGGGCACAGTTCAGTCATGAAGAGATCTTGTTGATCTTATTATATAGTCAGGAGCGGAACAGAGCGAGCTTGTTGATTGTGTCAAAATTCACAGTATAGCGGCTTGGATCTGATGCTATATGGAATCCGTATATCACAATATTTAGTGATTCCGTATAATATACTGTTAGGCAAAGCGAACGTACGATTATAATAGACACAAGATTCACGATAATTGAGG
>NZ_CEYDPX010000007.1:0-52225 GCF_982804495.1 Candidatus Thiopontia autotrophica
GGATGGCCAGTTCTGGGGGGACTTTATTAATCCCTTTCACCTTGCACTGAATGGTGGCGCCTCTCTTGATAGAAGGAAACGACTTGCGAAGTGGGTGGTTGATCCCAAATTGAAGGTGGTACTGAATCATGAGGCTAGGGGGCACATGAATACTGATCTTGAGCGGTATCTGTTTGTCTCTTCCTACGGTAAGGCTATGGGATATTCTCCAAGCTCATCCAGCTTCCCCAAGTTTCTGGCACCAGACCATACGAGCTGGAAAAGTGGGAAATTTGCCGATCGCTTCAGAGTACAGCTTGCAGATGAGCCATCAACTACTATTACTAGCCATATTTCCAAGGACGGTCACTACTTTATTCATCCCGACCCTTTGCAGTGTAGAAGTCTGACGGTCAGAGAAGCCGCAAGACTGCAGACATTTCCGGATAACTATATTTTTATGGGTAATCGTACTGAGCAGTATGTGCAGGTTGGCAATGCAGTACCTCCATATCTTGCTTTTCAGATTGCGGAAGTCGTACATGATTTGATTATTCAGTGTTAGTGATGTGTAGTTGGTGATGTTAGTAGCAACATAATTATTTGCACACGTTACCCACTCTTAACGCACTTTTTCGACACTTTTTCCGCACTATTTCCGACATGATGTGTCGCACCGATTTTATATGATCGTACTTTCCCATAGATAACAATAAGGAGAGGAACAGTGGCTGTAGTATTTTCAGAGATTCCCACGGAAGCAGTGTTCAAGGCGGAAAATCTGCTGAGCAAGGCGATGAGGCGGGTGATGCGGCCTTCTGGTGCGAGGATTACGGTAATGGGTATTGGTGGAGGTGGGCGCAATGCTATCCGTAATTTGATAGCCGGTGGCATCAGCAAGAGCGTAAGGCTTGTAGCAATTGATACCGATACAGGTAGTGATCAAGAGCGCTACTCTTGAGAGGGGGATGGTCGATCTCTCCATGATGCTGCCGCTGGCACTGCGCTGGGCAGAGAAGCTGAAGAAAAAGGTGGCGGCAGAGGGGGAGCCACTGAATGCGACCGGGATCAGGATGGCTCGCTCTGTTGGGGTAGAGCACCCGGAGCTGATTCGTCTGCTGGAGGTTGAGGAGATCCCGATGCCTGCAGGGCCGATGCTGCGAGAGATGACCAAAGAGATCGGGGTACTATCCCCCCGTACCATCGGGATAGCAGTAGGGCGCTCAATTCTTCTAAAACAGGGGCGGATGTACGAGAGGCTGCTGCTCCATGAGTTTCGCCATGTGCATCAGTTTGAGGTGGCGGGATCACTGGAGGGATATCTTGAAAAGTACCTGCAGCAGGTGGTCGCCTTTGGGTATCGGAATGCGCCGCTGGAGGTTGATGCCAGAAAATATGAGGTGGAACAGTAGTTTATTATTCCCAGATGGATATAATGTGGTCAGATGATAGGGAGTAGCTGCTTGTAATGATCAACGACAATCCAACCTGTTACATCATTGCGGGACCTAATGGAGCAGGTAAAACAACATTTGCACTTAGGTATTTGCCTGATGTTGAGAGTTGTTCAAATTTTGTTAATGCAGACATGATTGCTGTGGGGCTCTATCCATTGGCGCCTGAGAAAGACAGAATTGCTGCGTCTCGAATTTTTCTAAAAGAGATTGATAACTATATTGCCTCTCGTGAGAGTTTTGCATTTGAGACTACACTTTCAGGCAAAGGGCATCTGCGCCGTATACGGTATCTGAGACAGAATGGCTGGAGAGTAGTTTTGTTTTATCTGTGGCTACCTAATGTTGAGTATTCTATACAGCGTGTTCAAGAGAGAGTGGAGCATGGTGGTCACAATATTCCGGAAAGTGATATCCGTAGACGTTTTCCAAAGAGTATTTCAAACCTTTTGAATGAATATGCTTCTATTTGTGATGAGACGATATGTATGAATAATCAGTCACGTGAGGCCACGGTAATTTTTAATCAGATTGCTGATCATAGAAACATAGTAGATAATGAGAGATATGAGGATTTGTTAAGGAGTGTTTCTGATGGAACCAATTAGTGATAGAGCAAAACAGGCAGTTCATTCATTAAATAAGGCGATAGCAGATGTTTTGGAGAAAAAGCGTCTTCTTGGTCAATACGCTGTCATGGGCAATGATGGCAAACCTGTTAAGGTTCCTGCATCTCAACTGCCTGTTGCTTCGTAGTGCATTAACCATGCCACCGATACTCGACCCCGTGCACATTCTTCAGTGCAGTGAAGTTGGGGTCGATCTTCTGAAACTTTCTTCTGATCCGCCTGATATGGCCTGTAACCGTGTTGGTCTCCACATAGCGCTGGCGGGTAATTCCCTTTAGCTCGTCATAGCTGCGTACCCGTCCCCGTTGTGAGGTGATCAGGTTGAGGATGAGAAACTCGGTGAGGGTAAGCTCCAGTCTGTTGCCATACCAGTGTGCCGTCCTCTACAACCGCAATGTGGTAACTCATGTTGGCTCTCTCTTCTTTTCTGCTCTCTGGATGCCTCAATACTATTGCCTTGTTGCGACGCTATATGTCGCAGAAATAAATAGACATAGGTTACGCATTTTTAGCGCACTGTTTCGCCACTTTTAATTGCTTCAATAGGGTCTCTTCGTAGGTTGCCATAGAGGCAGCTCCTCCTGGTTGCCCTCCTCATGCGGGGAGGGCTTTTTTGATCGGTTCAGTGGGGCTATTTGTGGTTATCTCAATCGCCATGTATGCGACGAGAAATATTGACTGGTATAGGCTTGGAAAGGAGCAACACAATGACAAATAAGATAACAAGAGGTTTTCTGTTCACCATGTTTGCTGCCATGCAGCTGCTGTCACCACAGGCGTTTTCTGAAGAGCTCCCCAATGACGCTATGAGCTTCATGGATATGCTGAGAGGGGGAGATGAGCAAGGTGCATTCGAGCTACTCTCAAAGCGTGCAATGCTGGGAGATGCCTCCTCCCAGAGCAATCTTGGGGTGCTCTATCAGAGAGGTATTGGGACAGATGTTGATCTGGAGAAGGCATTCATTCTCTTTGAGCTGGCTGCAAAACAGGAGAGTGCATACGGCATCTTCAATCTGGCAGAGATGTATGAGCTTGGTCAGTTTGTAGAGCAGGATCTGCTCAAGGCGTTGACTCTTTATGAGCTCTCTATGGGTGCCCCTGATAGTGATAGAAAGGTGGTTGTGGCAGCAATGGCGGCGATAGTACGAATACAGGAGGTGCAGTCACCGGTGACCAGGGATGACCGCTTAGATGAGGATGATTTACATCAGATGGGGTTAACCATTATGTAGTCGGACATGGTCTGTCGTATTGGTGTTGTACAGGTATAGACACAATGATATTTGGACTGTTTAGGGGCGACAAGATGGAGAGTGGCAATGAATAAGCCGTATGTTGCAGGGAAATTTGTTTCGTGCCCGGGGCTCCATTGATGCTAAGTTTGGTAGGAAGCTGTAGATGAGGCCTGTTGATAAGGCTGTAGAATTACATTAAAATAAGCATCATAATTGATGCTAAATATTATATTGTATTAAATGTTATGGAGCGCATGAAATGAATACGGTACTTGCAAATACTACAGCCAGTGTAACTGAGCTCAAACGTGACTATGCCAACATCATCAAGTCGCTGGATAGTGAGCCAGTTGCCATTCTAAACCACAACAAGCCTGAGGCTTATCTTGTGCCGGCCGCTTCATACGAGATGATGATTGAGTATATCGAGGATCTTGAGGATGCAAGAGTTGTTCGGGAGCGTGGTGATGGGCCATTTATAGAGGTTGATATGGATGAGCTATAGGCTCCGTTTTCATAAGTTGGCATTGCAGGAGTGGAATAAGCTTGATGGCTCAGTCCGTAACCAGTTCAAGAAGAAGCTGGAGGAGAGAATGGAGAATCCACGTCTGTTATCTGCACGTTTAAAGGGGATGTCTGACTGTTACAAGATAAAGTTGCGTGGGTCTGGCTTTAGGTTGGTTTATCGTGTTGATGACAAGGTGTTGTTTGTGTCGGTGATTGCTGTTGGCAAGAGAGAGAAGAACAGGGTTTATAAACATGCCAAAAAGAGGCATTTTTGATCTTATGGTATGATCCAACCGGTAACCAATCAGGTCATTCATGCTGCTGAGGTTGTAGTGTGCAGATTGATCGAGCAAGCTTACTTGAGAAGCGCAAACAGATAATTAATCAAAATTCTTTGGAGTTGAAAATGAAGTTTAGTCCCTGCACTGGAAAATGCACAGATGAAGGAACTCACTGTGAAGGGTGTGGCCGTAGCCATGTAGAAATTGCAGAAATGAGGACCCATGTTGGAAACCTGGTGTCATTCGCAGAAAAAATGGAATATGAAAATATTGAAGATTTTGCAAATGGTGTAGCTGGCAGCATTAAATACAAAATGGGTGAAGGCCACTAAATTCTGTACTCACGACCTACCTGGTCGTGGCCTGCCATACCTTTGGGGTTTGATCTTACATCCTCTCTGAAAGGTATGAACCCAACTCCATATCGGCACCCAGGATATGGCCGGTTAGCCACTGTTCCAGAAATTCAATATCCTTGATGGAGACCTGCCCATCATCATGCAGAACCTTCTGTTGCAGGTTTTTGCCACTTTCAACCAAATCGGCATGTTCCTGCTTGTGATCACTCATCCCCTCATATCCATGCTTCAGCATTAATCTCTCTTCGTGTCTGAAGTGCCAAATTGTGCAACTTATAAGCTCTTCAATAACTGCATTAATGTAGCTGTGAGAATCATTGTCTGCCACGGAGTTAAGGAGAATGTTGAAGAGCTCAACAAGCTTGCGATGATCTTCATCTATCTCCTCTACTTGAACACTAAGCGAATCATCCCAGATTAAATTTTCCACAAGTATCTCTCCAAAATTAGAACTCTTTGACAACGTTACCAAGAATAGGAAATTAATTTTAAACTTTCTGGGCAAAGCATTAGTGAAAACTGATATTGCGATATGCCAAGTTCCTGTACAATATGTATCAACAGGCCCTCCTTTGTGACGGCCTTTTTTTCATTGAGCCAAATAATTATCGGGAATCTATTATGTTTCAGTTGGGTTGTGTCAGCAGGGTCTGTTTCAGAAATGAGATTCTCTCGGGATTAACAGTCGCTCTCGCTCTGGTTCCCGAGGCAGTTGCCTTCTCTTTTGTTGCAGGAGTTGAGCCGCTAGTTGGCCTCTATGCTGCATTTATGGTGGGGTTGTTGGCGGCAATTTTTGGCGGCCGTCCAGGGATGATCTCTGGCGCCACTGGTGCCATGGCTGTGGTGATGGTATCTCTAGTTGCTGACCATGGGGTTGAGTATCTGTTTGCAGCTGTGGTGCTGACGGGGGTTATTCAGATTACAGTTGGCATCATGCGTCTTGGAAAATATATCCGTATTGTTCCTCACCCGGTTATGCTCGGTTTTGTAAATGGCCTGGCTATCGTTATTTTTCTTGCACAGCTACAGCATTTTCAGTTTTCAACAGCAGACGGTGGGATGTCGTGGATGAGTGGTAACCCCATGATGCTGTTTGCAGGTCTGATCATTCTCACAATGGCGATCATCCACTATCTTCCAAAATTGACGGGAGCATTTCCAGCCTCTCTTGCCGCTATTCTTGTGGTCTCTTTTCTGGTAATTGGCCTGGACCTGGATACCAAGCGAGTAGCTGATCTTGCCTCTATTGAGGGTGGCTTGCCAATTTTTCATATCCCCATGGTCCCATTCAACTGGGAGACCATCTACATAGTGTTCCCGTACGCCATTATTCTTGCGGCTGTTGGTCTGATTGAGTCTCTCCTGACGCTAACCCTGATTGATGAGGTAACCGACACTCGTGGTCAAGGAAACCGGGAGTGTGTGGGCCAGGGGATTGCCAATAGTGTAACTGGCCTTTTTGGGGGTATGGGTGGCTGTGCGATGATTGGACAGAGCATGATCAATGTTAACTCTGGTGGTCGTCAACGCCTATCGGGGATCTCGGCCGCACTCTTTTTGTTGGCTTTTATCCTTTTTGCCTCTGACCTTATCGAGGCGATACCGATGGCCGCTCTGGTGGGGGTAATGTTTATGGTAGTACTTGGGACATTTGAGTGGTCAAGCTTACGTATCATGAGAAAGATACCAACCAAGGATGCCTTTGTACTTGTTCTTGTGTCTGGGGTTACGGTAGCTACTGACCTGGCAATTGCAGTTATTGTTGGAGTGATTGTTTCGGCTCTTATCTTTGCCTGGGAGCATGCCAGCCATATAAACATTGAGCAGCAGGATGATGAGGATGGTATAAGAATTTATGAGCTGAATGGCCCCCTGTTTTTTGGGTCAGTCAAAAACTTCCTGGACCTGTTTAGTCCGGCTGATGATCCTGATGAGGTAATTCTGGAGTTCCGCAACTCTCGTGTTGCTGATCACTCTGCGATTGAGGCTATTGATACTCTGGCTGAGAAATATATCCGTGCAGGCAAGAAACTTCATCTACGTCATCTAAGTCCTGAGTGTCGTATTCTTCTACACAAGGCTGGTGATCTGGTAGAGGTTAATCTTCTGGAAGATCCGATCTATCACGTTGCAGATGATGAGCTTGCGTAGTTAAATACTGCTTTCAGAAAACATGATGGGAGAGAATGGATGCCTTCATTTGATACAGTTTCGGAAGTTGATCTGCATGAGGTAACTAATGCTGTAGATCAGGCCAACAGGGAGATCAGCAGCCGTTTTGATCTTAAAAATACAGGTGCCTCGATTGAGCAGAATGAGTCTGAGCTGACACTCAAGGCTGACCAGGAGTTTCAGCTGCATCAGGTTATGGATATCCTTAGAGGCAAAATGGCCAAACGTGGGGTTGATGCAGATGCTATGAATCCCGGTGATATTGAGACCAATATCAGCGAGGCAAGGCAGGGGGTAGCGATTGTTCAGGGAATTGATCAGACCATAGCAAAGAAGATTGTCAAAACCATTAAACAGTCCAAGATAAAGGTACAGGCTGCAATTCAGGGGGAGAAGGTGAGGGTTACCGGCAAGAAGAGAGATGATCTGCAAGCGGTAATGTCTCTGTTGCGTGAGGAGAAATTCTCCGTTCCACTGCAGTTTGATAATTTCAGGGACTGATCTGTCACTACATGCTAATCAAGATCTCCCTGTCCAAACAGCAGCTTTGTCTGGAGGGTGAAGATATAGCGCACTGTTTCCAGGTATCAACTGCGGCCAACGGTGGAGGAGAACAGATGGGTAGTGAATGCACCCCTAGAGGTGCCCACCATGTCCGCATCAAGATTGGGGATGGTTGTCCGCTAGACAGTGTGTTTGTTGGGCGCCGCCCAACTGGTGAGATCTATACTTATGAGTTAGCTCAACAGCACCCTGGACGCGACTGGATTTTGAGCAGAATTATCTGGTTAAGCGGAGATCAGCCCAGAGTGAATCGGGGTGGAGATGTCGATACCCTGCGACGCATGATCTATATTCATGGCACTCCAGAGAGTGAGCCTGTAGGGGTTCCGCTATCACATGGTTGTATAAGAATGCATAATCGTGACCTGGTAACACTGTTTGATCTGGTTGATGCCGGTACACCGGTCATGATTGAGGATTAGGGGGGGGCAGAGCTATGAGTTTAGGTCCAGTTATGGTTGATGTTGATGGCATCGAGCTCTCTTCAGAGGATCGGGATCTGCTCACCGACCCCAGGGTAGGCGGGGTAATTCTCTTTAGCCGTAACTACCACTCCCCCGAGCAGTTAACCAGGCTCTGTGATGAGATCCACAATATACGTTCACCACGACTTCTGATAGGTGTTGATCATGAGGGTGGTCGGGTACAGCGTTTTCGTGAGGAGTTCACTGAAATCCCACCGATGGCACGGTTTGGGGAGAAGCATGATAACAACCGGAAACAGGCGCATCTAGATACCGAGTCGGCAGGGTGGTTGATGGCAATTGAGCTGCTGACCTGTGGAGTAGATTTCAGTTTTGCTCCGGTGCTTGATCTCTCTCATGGAGTAAGCGGAGTGATTGGAGACCGTGCATTCCATCGCAAACCAGAGGTTGTCTCATCCCTGGCACAGAGCTGGATGCGCGGCATGCACAGAGCGGGGATGGCGGCAGTTGGCAAACATTTCCCCGGCCATGGTGGAGTCAAGGCGGATTCTCATGTAGAGGTTCCGGTGGATGATCGTTCCATGGCAGATCTGATGGCCGATGACATTATCCCTTTTGAGCGCATGGTGCAGTATGGGATGGAGGGGGTAATGCCGGCACATGTATACTACAGCTCGATTGAGCCAAACCATCCGGCGGGGTTCTCCAGGTTTTGGCTGCAGGAGGTGCTGCGCAACCGGCTTAATTTTAGCGGGGCAATCTTCAGTGATGATCTAAGCATGGAGGGGGCTGGGTTGATTGGAGGCTACCAGGAAAGAGCGGAGGCTGCACTGGAGGCCGGTTGCGATATGGTGTTGGTATGCAACCATCGTAACCATGCAGTAGAGGTGGTTGATTCTCTGCCTGTGCAGGGTAATCCTTTAGGGACAGCACGTCTGGTTAGGTTGCATGGCAGCACCAGCATTAGCCGGGAAGATCTGATAGGTAGTAGCCATTGGCAACAGGCTGTTGAACGTATTCATGGTATGGAAGGTATTCATACAGAGGAGATGGAGTTGTGAGTGTATCGCTGAGTGAGGTTGAAAAGGTCAGAATGGAGGCAGATTGCCTCTGGAGTAGTGCTGAGGTTGAGTCTGCTCTAGACCAGATGGCGACAACCTTGAGTGAAAAGATTGCACAGAGCCATCCACTTTTGTTGACAGTAATGAATGGGGCGGTAATCCCCATGGGGTATCTACTGACACGTCTGGATTTTCCACTGCAGGTAGATTATGTGCACGCCACACGTTACGGCAAGGAGCTGGTGGGCGGCACTCTGGAGTGGATTGCCCGTCCCAGGATCTCGCTGGAGAAGCGCACAGTTGTCATAGTGGATGATATTCATGATGAGGGCGGTACCCTCGAAGCATTGAGGATATGGGCGCAGGAGCAGGGGGCTGAAGAGGTTATTACGGTAACCCTGGTTACCAAATTACATGATCGCAAAATTGCCCCTCCATCCGACTTTAATGCATTAACTGTGCCGGATCGCTATGTGTTTGGATTTGGTATGGATTACAAAGGGTATCTGAGAAATCTTCCGGGGATTTTTGCCCTAAGTGAACAAGAGTAACTTGTAGTTACGCTTTTTCGGCAACTCTGCTGATAACTGCCCCCTGGTGCAGTTTTGTCTTGATAAGGTCACCACTTCGTAGTGATGCAGCATCCCGAATAACCTCTCCTGTTGCAGTGGTGGTTACACTATAACCACGACCAAGGGTTGCGAGTGGACTGAGCGCATCCAGTGCATGCGAGATTGAGGAGAGCTTGCTGCCCTGATTCTGGAGGTGGTGGCGGAGCGCCTGTGAAAGCTGTTTATGTTGCCTCTGCAGCTGCTGCCTTAACCCACTTATCCTCTCTGCCGGGTTCAGGTGCTGGAGACGGAGCTCCATACGGTCCAACAGTGCCTTTCTGCGGTTAATAGACTCCTGCTGTATGTTGCTCAGCCGCCTCTCTCCCTCATCCAGCCGTTGTGCAAACTGTCTGATCCGTTCGCGCGGATGACGTAGCTCTCTTTTTAATCCGCCAAGGATTATAGAGAGGTTCTCGACTTTTCTTTCAATTCCTCTGGATAGGCGCTGTTCCAGATGAGCGAGACTGTTCAGCTGCTCCTCTCTGTCTGGTGATACCAGCTCTGCGGCCGCAGATGGTGTGGCAGCCCTGTGATCAGCAACAAAGTCCGTTATGGTGAAATCTGTCTCATGACCAACTGCGGAGATAATGGGGATTGAACAGCCATGGATGGCTCTTGCTACGCTCTCTTCATTGAAACTCCAGAGATCCTCAATTGATCCCCCTCCACGAGCCACAATCAAAAGGTCGCATTCAGCACGTTGTTGGGCGCTGTTAAGTGCGCCAATAATTTCACCCTCTGCGGATGATCCCTGAACAGATGTAGGGTATAAAATTACCGGAAGGGCAGGAAACCGTCTTTCGAGAACTGTGAGAATATCGTGAATGGCAGCACCCGAGGGGGAGCTGATCACCCCGACTCTTTTGGGGATAGAGGGGATCGGTTTTTTACAGCTCTCAGCAAACAGCCCTTCCGCAGAGAGTTTTTTCTTGAGTGCCTCATAGGCTCGCTGGCGCACACCCTCGCCACCCTCTTTCATGTGTTCGGCTATTAGCTGGTAGTCACCCCTTGCCTCATAGAGACTGACGGTACCCCTTATCTCCACATGTTGACCACTCTGCGGACGAAAACGGATGTTATTCAGTCTGCTACGGAACATGGCACATTTGATTTGTGCCTGGTCATCCTTCAGGGTGAAGTAGATATGGCCTGAGGAGGGGCGGGAGAGGTTTGATATCTCGCCCTCAACCCAGAGGGTTGTAAAGTTACGTTCCAGCAAAAAACGTGCCTCCCGATTAAGCTGGGAGACAGTTATTACCTTACGGTCTGAACTCAGTTCCAGGAGGGTGTCTCTACTGTGGTGTTACCGTAACTCTGATGCGCATACTGTCGCCTCGTGGGGAGCGATTCATTTTGGTGGTAAATTCGTGGCCACCATAGCTGTAGGTAACAAGATAGTGGGAGAGTTCACTCTTCTGCTCAGTCTCGTAGATGGTCTCGCAACGCTCAACCTCTTCATAGCGACCGGTGCCCTGTCCTGCACGAGCTCTCTCCGAATCATTGGCAACAGATGCTCCCAGTGCGGCACCAGCAATGGTCATGGCATCTTTCCCGCGGCCTTTACCAAACTGATTACCCAGAACCCCGCCCAATAGTCCGCCCACAAGCTCGTTGGTGTAACTTCCATCTGATGGTCCCGGCTGAGTAACCCTGACAGTCTCGGTCCAGCACTTCTCAACTGGTTTTCTGATGGTGTAACTGCGTTCAACCGCCTCAACATTATCTACTGTGGCCCAGTCAGTGAAACCGGCAGAGAGTGCGGTCTCGGTTATCGGGAGCAGGGATGCGGCGACCAAAACAGGGGCTATTTTTATAGTTTTCAGATTCATGGCTATATCCTTGTTTTTCTGTTTAAGGGCCTTTTACAAGGCAACTATCCCCATTATAGTCCAAACTGGGTGATGTGTAAGGCAACCCCACTATTTACGCATATCTTCATTTCGCAGTCTGCGCATCTGTATTTTATGTGTCTGGTCATTTATAATTCGCGCCTTTCATACATGCTCAGATTATTGGAGTACGCCATGCGTCTTGTTGAACAAGCCCTTACTTTTGATGATGTTCTTCTCCTGCCCGCCCACTCTGTAGTGATTCCGCGGGAGGTATCACTCCGCACCCGCCTGACCCGTGAAATTGAGCTCAATATTCCAATGGTCTCGGCAGCTATGGATACGGTAACTGAAGGTAGATTGGCAATCGCACTTGCTCAGGAGGGTGGGATTGGTATTGTCCATAAAAATATGACGCCTGCGGAACAGGCTCGTGAGGTTCTCAAGGTTAAGCGTTTTGAGAGTGGTGTGGTTACCGATCCAGTTACCATTTCACCAACAGCTACAGTTCGTGAGGTTATGGATCTGACCCGTCAATATGGCATCTCGGGATTGCCGGTTGTAGATGGCAATGATCTGGTGGGTATTGTAACCAGTCGTGATCTCCGTTTTGAAACTCGTCTGGACGAGAAGGTCTCTACTGTCATGACTCCCAAGGAGCGCCTGGTGACAGTGAAGGAGGGGGCTGAGAGATCAGAGGTGATTGAACTTCTGCATGAGCATCGGATTGAAAAGGTTCTGGTGGTCAATGACAACTTTGAGCTACGCGGGATGATTACAGTCAAGGATATACAGAAGGCGACAGACAAACCAAATGCCTGCAAGGATGATCAAGAGCGTCTCAGAGTTGGTGCTGCAGTAGGCACTGGCGCCGAAACCGAGGAGAGGGTGGCGGCACTGGCCGAGGCCGGGGTAGATGTGGTGGTAGTAGATACTGCTCACGGACACTCGCAAGGGGTTCTGGATCGAGTCCGTTGGGTAAAGGATAATTTTCCTCAGATCCAGGTTATTGGTGGCAATATTGCAACTGGAGCAGCTGCAAGAGATCTGGTTGCGGCCGGTGCTGATGCAGTCAAGGTTGGGATTGGCCCTGGCTCAATCTGTACTACTCGTATTGTTGCCGGGGTTGGTGTTCCTCAGGTGACAGCTGTCTCCAATGTGGTAAAGGCTCTGGAAGGGACTGGTGTTCCTGCAATTGCCGATGGTGGTATTCGTTACTCTGGAGATATGGCGAAGGCAATCGTGGCTGGTGCCCACTGTATTATGGTGGGAGGATTGTTGGCAGGCACAGAAGAGGCGCCGGGTGAGGTTGAGCTTTATCAGGGGCGCTCCTACAAATCATACAGGGGGATGGGTTCCCTGGGCGCAATGCAGCAGGGGTCCAGTGACCGTTATTTCCAGGAAAATAGCGGTAACGTGGAGAAGCTGGTGCCAGAAGGTATTGAGGGGAGGGTTCCATACAAGGGGCCAATGACTGCAATTATCCACCAGATGATGGGAGGATTGCGTTCCAGTATGGGTTACACCGGTTGCGTGAATATTGATGAGATGAGAACCAGACCGGAATTTGTGCAGGTGACTGGTGCAGGTATGGCTGAGAGCCATGTACATGATGTCAGTATTACCAAAGAAGCTCCTAACTACAGAGTTTAACCAATGACAGATATACATCACGACAGGATACTGATCCTCGATTTTGGGTCTCAGTATACGCAGCTTATAGCGCGTCGTGTTCGTGAGGCCGGGGTCTATTGTGAGCTCTATCCTTTTGATATGAGCAGTGAGGCAATTGCCGAATTCAACCCAAAAGGGATCATTCTATCTGGAGGACCGGAGACTGCTACTACAGTAGATGCCCCCAGGGCACCACAAATAGTTTTTGATCTCGGTGTTCCGGTTCTCGGTATCTGTTATGGAATGCAGACCATGGCGGAGCAACTGGGTGGCAAGGTGGAGTCACCAGACCATCGTGAGTATGGTTATGCGCAGGTAAGAGCGCGTGGACATACGAGGCTGCTAAAGGATATTGAAGACCATACCACCCCGGAAGGCTATGGCATGCTGGATGTCTGGATGAGTCATGGAGACCGGGTGGCAGAGCTGCCTGACGGGTTCTCGGTGATGGCATCTACGGATAATGCGCCGCTAGCCGGCATGGCTGATGAGAGCCGCAGTTTTTATGGGGTACAGTTTCATCCAGAGGTAACACATACACGTCAAGGCGAGAGGATAGTAAACCGTTTTGTGCTGGATATATGTGGGTGTGCCGCACTGTGGAATCCTGCCAACATCATTGAAGAGAGTATTGCGGAGATTCGCCAGCAGGTTGGCGCTGATGAGGTTCTTCTTGGACTCTCCGGAGGGGTGGACTCATCAGTAGTTGCGGCACTGCTTCACAAGGCGATAGGTGATCAACTCACCTGTGTGTTTGTTGATAATGGACTGCTTCGTCTGAACGAAGGTGACCAGGTCATGGCAATGTTTGCTGAGCATATGGGGATCAGGGTTGTTCGTTCTGACTCTGAATCGCGTTTTCTTGATGCACTCAAGGGGGAGATCGACCCTGAAAAGAAACGCAAAATTATAGGCCACACATTTATTGATGTATTTGATGAAGAGGCTGGCAAACTCTCAAACGTAAAGTGGCTGGCTCAGGGCACTATCTATCCTGATGTAATTGAGTCTGCTGGAGCCAAATCCGGCAAGGCCAAGGTGATCAAGTCACACCATAATGTTGGTGGTCTACCTGATGATATGAACCTGGAGTTGCTGGAGCCACTGCGTGAGCTGTTTAAGGATGAGGTGCGCAAGATAGGGGTAGAGCTTGGTCTGCCATCCGAGATGGTCTATCGCCATCCGTTCCCTGGGCCAGGCCTGGGGGTAAGAATCCTGGGTGAGGTCAAGAAAGAGTTTGCGGATCTGTTGCGTAAGGCTGACGATATATTTATCTCTGAGCTTAGGGCGAATAACCTGTATGACTCAGTTAGCCAGGCATTTGTGGTCTTCCTGCCGGTTCGTTCAGTAGGTGTCATGGGTGATAACCGTCAATATGATTATGTTGTTGCGCTGCGTGCAGTGGAGACGGTAGATTTCATGACTGCACGCTGGGCTCATCTTCCTTACGATTTTCTTGGAAAGGTTTCAACAAGAATAATCAATGAGATCAATGGGATATCGAGGGTATCTTATGATATTTCTGGGAAGCCGCCCGCAACAATCGAGTGGGAATAGCAGAAGATCAAAGATGGATGAGGCGTGCCCTTGAGCTGGCGCACCATGCAGAGAGTGATGGCGAGGTTCCTGTTGGAGCTGTCATTGTAAGAGATGACACAATTATAGGAGAGGGGTGGAATAGTCCGATATCACTTCATGATCCTTCAGCCCATGCAGAGATCATGGCTATTCGTGCAGCGGCAACCAGCGAACAGAATTACAGGCTCCCGGGGACAACTCTATACGTCACCCTGGAACCATGTCCAATGTGTGCAGGGGCAATCGTCCATTCCAGAATTGAGCGGGTTGTTTTTGCCGCAGCCGACCAACGCTCCGGAGCAGCAGGATCACTCTTGCAGTTACTAAAAGGTACCTCTCTTAACCATCAGTGCGTAGTTGATTCTGGAATTATGGCTGATGAGAGTAGTGAACTACTGAAAAGATTCTTCAGGATGCGTCGACGCAATCTCTGACCAGAACAACCCGGGATTATGGCTACACTAAATAATTATATTCAGCTGATGCGTCTCGACAAACCTGTCGGGATTCTGCTGCTACTGTGGCCTACACTCTGGGGGTTGTGGATTGCTGCAGATGGATTTCCACCACTTTTGGTGCTGCTTGTATTTTTGGCAGGCGTCGTACTGATGCGATCAGCTGGCTGCATTATTAATGACTATGCAGACCGAGAAGTGGATCGGCATGTTGCGCGTACAGCAGTGCGCCCTCTCACAACCGGAGCAATCTCTACACGATCAGCACTGTTGCTCTTTACTGCATTGGTGGTGATCGCATTTCTGCTTGTTTTAACCATGAATCCGCTGACTATACAGCTCTCATTTGGGGCCATAGGGTTGGCTGTTATCTATCCCTTTATGAAACGCTACACCAATCTTCCTCAGCTGTTTCTGGGGGCTGCATTTGGCTGGGCCATTCCAATGGCTTTTGCTGCAGTGACTGGCAATGTACCAGCAGGAGCATGGTTACTGTTTCTGGCTACTCTCTGCTGGGCTGTGGTTTACGACACCATGTATGCAATGGTTGACAGGGAGGATGACCTGAAGGTCGGGATTCGTTCCACAGCCATCCTGTTTGGTGAGTGGGACCGGCTGATCATCGGCATATTCCAGCTTGCCATGTTGTCACTGCTGGTTGTTGCAGGGGCTGAATTCCGCCTTGGGACTCTCTATTACCTTGGAGTTGCCGTTGCCTCGATTCTGGCAATCTATCACCAGTGGCTTATCCGTAAACGTGACCCCAAAAGCTGTTTTCACGCGTTCCTTCATAACCACTGGCTGGGAATGGCACTGTTCCTGGGGATTGCCCTGGATACAACTATTACTGTTTAGGGTGCTTCTTCTGGCAGGCTCTGGTGATTAACTTGGCTGCCACGTCACTTCCGAGACCTTGCAGGTTATTCAAAAGGCAGTTCCAGTACTCCTCGGGATACTTGGCTACAGCTTTTTCCTGTGGCGGCATCTCGTAACTGATTGTCTGCTGCGGTGGTAGTGGCATTTGTGGTTGTGGCTGTGGCTGTACCATAACCGGTATCTGCACCGGTGCGGCCAGAGGCGGACTAACCACCTCAGCCATGGGTTGCATTATCTCTCTTACAGGCTGAGGCATGAAGCCTGGACCATTGTTTATGGGGTCAAAGGGGGAGGAGAGAGTGCTCCAGATATCGGCGGGAATCTCCTCTTTTTGCGGATATGGTGATGGTGACGTTGCCCCTGTATTGATCGCACCCTCCGCCAACACAACAGAGTGTGACGCTATAGATAGAGACAGTGTGGTTAGCACAATCCAAATACCGTTTCCGAAACTATTTTTGCTCATCTTTTCTCCATAAAAAATGTTATTTTCTGATCTGTTTCCTGATGGGCGGATCATACCATTATCATTCCTCTTTTTTCTTCAAAAGAGAATGGAAAAAAAACAGTTCCTCCAGTAGTATTGGGAGAATTGGATTCGAACGTATAGAGTAGCAATAGAAAGGGAATTTTTATGAAAAAAGTCAACTACACAGCTCTTTTTGCACTGCCGGCACTTCTTTTTTCAGCAGTGATCGAGGCGGGAAGTTTTGAGGGATACCTGATAGATGGATATGGGGTTATTGTCCGCACACCTTATGGCGACTGTATCCATACAGGCTTCTGGGATAAAAGTTATGCTCAGCCAGAGTGTGATGAGATCCTCGAGATCCGTTCCAAATATGCGATAGCTGTGGATGCAGCAGAGAAGGCAGGACTGCCTGCACCGGAGAAACCAGTTGAGATTGTCGATATTGAGACTGCAAAAATCGAAGAGCTTAAGCCAACGGCATCTGTCGAGGTTGGGCTTCCCAGATCAGCAGATATTCCAAACCCATCCATAAGTGAAATTGAGGTGGTTGAGGGGGATAGCCTCTGGGGTATTGCATCCAATGAGAAAGTTTATGGGGATGCAGCACTGTGGCCACTACTGTTATGTGCGAACAGAGAACAGATTATTGATGCTGATCTGATCTATGCTGGTCAGGTCCTGGCGATCCCTCACGACATCACTGAGGAGGCGCAACAGGCAGCAATTGGTCATGCAGATAATCGCGGTGATTGGGAGTTGGGAGAGGTAGAGGATAGCGACCTTGAATACCTTGCTCTGCATTGTGGCTAATACCCAAATCCTCACCTGGAAATATGCATACTGGAATAGACTTTAATATATACACTGGACTGGAAACAAGAGGCAAAATACGAACATGAAGGCAAAGAAAATAGAGTGGATAGGATTCCTGGTATCAATACTGTTTTCCTTTTCTGTGGCTTATGCAGAAGAGGGTGATGCTGTTGTAGAAGAAGAGCAACCTGCCGCTGTTGTGGAAGAGCCTGCTTCTGAAGCAGTAGCGGAGCAACAGCCAACCAGAGAGCTATACCTGGAAATAAACAAACTTGAGCAGAGAGATGAGAGCTGTATCGCCTATGTTCGTTTTAATAATAAAACTGATACCTCATTTGCTGAATTCAAGCCAGAGTTGTTTGCATTTAACAAGGATGACATCATTACTGCCCACTTCGCTGCTATCTTTAGTGATGTCCCAGCCAACAAGACTGTGGTTAAGCTGGTTTCAATGAAAAACACCAACTGTGACAATGTCGGCAGTATCCTGCTTAACAAGATACTCTCTTGCAGAGACAGTGAAAGCAGTATAGATGGCTGTATGCGGTTTTTAACAACTGGCGCAAAGGGCGCTATCAAACTCTTCAAGTAAGGATTCAATATGGATATTGAGCTACTCATTAGTAAGGGCGGAACTGTAGCCATTATTTTATTGGCACTCTCGGTTTATGGTTTCGCAATTTTTTTACTCAAGCTCTACCATTTTCAGTCACGTAAGGTGCTGTTTGGCTCCAATGACTTTATAGATAGAGCCATACAGAATATTGAGCGCGGGCAGAAGAGTATTGCTGCTACAGAACTCTCCGGTCGAAAAAATCCGGTTGCGCGAGTTATGGAGCGGGCTATCGAGCTATGTGATACGGGAACCTCCATTGATGATAACAGCGCTGCCAAGGAGGAGCTGGAGAGTGAGGGCAGAAGCCAGCTTGAGCATCTGACATCATACATTAGAGGGCTTGATGCTGTAGCCCACCTAAGCCCTCTGCTGGGGCTGTTGGGAACAGTGCTTGGAATGATTCAGGCATTTATGCAGCTTGAGGCGGCAGGTGTGCAGGTCGATGTAACCATGCTGGCAGGTGGAATCTGGGAGGCCCTGATTACAACAGCCTTTGGACTTGCCATCGCTATTCCTGCACTGGCCACGGTAAATTGGCTAGAGGGGATAGTGGAACGTGTCAGGCAGGATATGGGGGATAGTGTAACCAGAACACTCAGCGCAATTCGCCGCGCTGGATAGCTCGCAGGGCGTCCGTCATGCAATTTAATGCTGCTGGATATCAATCGAAGAGGCGCTGGCTTAGCCTGACCTCACTTATAGATATCGTTTTCCTGCTTCTTATCTTCTTTATGCTGACCACAAGCTTCTCTCAGCAGAGAAAGCTGTCTCTCGATATTCCTGCAGAAAAAGGTGAGGGCAATAGTGCCTGGCAAGGGGCATCACTGGTTCGTATCCACGAGGGCGGAAGGATTGACTTCAACGGAAGAGAGGTTAATGCTGAACAACTTGCTGCCAAGGCAAATCAACTGCTGCAAAAAAGACCAAACTCCAGATTTATTGTCCGCCCTGATGCTGACCTTCCACTGCAACAGGTGGTCGTCGTGATGGATCAACTCCGTGCTGGCGGGGCCAATCTGGTCAGTCTTATTCGCTAGAGGCTCTGCAAACAGATTATGCAGTTCAATTACCATAGAAAAAAACATTCAGAGATGGATATGACGCCACTGGTAAGTGTCATATTTCTTTTGATCATATTCTTTCTTGTTGCAGGCACTGTCAGTAGTCCAGGACTCTGGGAGATAGAGCATCCACACTCCAGTAGCGATGCAACGGTAGATCAGATGGATCTATCAATCTTTATTGATCAGGATGGCAATATGGCTGTCGGTGACAGAGAGATAAAAAATAACTATCAGCTACGCTACCTTATAGACAATGCGTACCAGAATCGTATTCCGCCATCAATAGAGGTTCATGCTGATAGCCGAGTCGATTCTCACGATGTGATTGAGCTTCTGGAGCAGGTTCGCAGGGGTGGGGTACGCAAGGTTGATCTGGTTACCGAGGTTGCCCCATAGCTATGGTTATCCAGTCACGCGAGTGGTTTGTTGCACTGACAGGCTCAATGTTGGTCCATATTCTGCTTATTCAGTTTATGCCATCTTATCAGTTGGCACCCATAGTCAAGCGCATAACTGAGAGCACTTTTACGGTAATGCTGGCCGATCCGGAAATTCTGGAAAAACTGGTGCTGGATCAACCTGAGGCCATCACCAGTGAAGTAGTGCCTATGATATCTCTGGATGACTCCCCTCAACCACTTGCAGAGTCAGTATCACCCGGGGTTGCCCTGGAGGTTGTTCCCGTTGAAGAGCCGGCAGGGGCAGACGCCGATATGGATCAACAGCCAGTAGTCGAACTAGAGGCTGCCGCCCCTGTTGAAGAGCCTGCTGGAGAAGATGCGGAGATGGAGGAGCAGTCAACAGTAGAGCTGGAGGCTACTGTTCCCCGCATGATAATACCAATATCAACAGAGTTGACTGAGGTGGCTGTTGATACTGTATCTGATCTCTCCATAGTAGCCATGCAACCTGTAGATGCTGACGAGGGGTTGATGATTCCAAATGTGAGCCTTGACAACTTCCTTCCATCAACTGACATAACATCTTTTCAGACAGATGAAGCAGAGGTCATTCTTGCTGAGATAGAGATAGAGCAGATTCACTTTGAGGAGCTGGAGATGGAGTCTCTGCCAGAGATTCAGGCGGAGGAGTTAAAATTTGAGGCGCCTGTCCCACAGATTGCTGAAACTAGCGATAGCAGTAAAATCAAAACAACCACTGTCGCCAAAAAGAGGGGGGGCAAAAGTTGGCGCAAGAAGTATTCTGGAGCAACCGGAGTTGGTTTTGCCTATCGTGACAAAATGCGTCTCAAGCTCAACGGTCTAACCATATACCCCCAAACCATTGCGGAAAAACACCTAATTGAAGGGAGAGTTGTTGTCAGGTTTGTACTGAATCGTGCAGGAGAGCTACTGGAGACCGAGATTATCGAAAGTTCTAACCATGTAGAGCTGGATGATGCAGTAAAACAGATGATTCAGATAGCTCAACCATTTGCACCGCTACCTGATGAGATGAAAAACGATAAGGTGGCATTTGCCTTCCCTGTAACTATCGAACTATCAAAATAGATAGCCCTGGGTTTTTTCTACTTTTCCACTCTTCGTCTATCCATCATGGCTGAGAGTATAATAAGCCAATGAAATCACTCTTCTCCAGACGTAAGTATTGGGCGCATCGCTTTGGGGTTGCACCTGTTCTGCCTATGTCTCGAGAAGAGATGGATGAGTTGGGGTGGGACTCATGCGACATTATTCTGATTACCGGTGATGGTTATGTTGACCACCCAAGTTTTGGAATGGCTCTGGTAGGACGCCTGTTGGAGTCTCAGGGGTTTCGGGTTGGTATCATCTCTCAGCCAGAGTGGCAGTGTGTAGATCAGTTTCGTTCATTGGGAAAGCCCAACCTGTTCTTTGGGGTAACAGCGGGAAACATGGACTCCATGGTGAACCGCTACACCTCTGACCAGAAAATCCGCAAGGATGATGCCTATACCCCGGGCGGTGAAGGGGGCAGGCGACCGGACCGTTCCACCATAGTCTATAGCCAACGTTGTCGTGAGGCCTACAATGAGGTCCCGATTATTATCGGAGGGATCGAGGCAAGTCTGCGCAGACTTGCTCACTATGATTACTGGTCAGACAAGGTGCGCAGGTCAATTCTTGTTGATGCACGTGCCGATCTTCTGCTTTATGGAAATGCAGAGCGTGCCATTGTAGAGGTGGCACACAGGCTTGCATCGGGGGAGCCAGTAGAAACAATCCGTGACCTTCGTGGAAGTGCCTATCTTCTTAAATCTGGCGAGCTCTCTGAAAGTATTTCAGGCTGGGATATTCTGGATTTGTCAGAGCTGCCAAAGGGAGAACGCAGCAGTGGTAACACCAGAAAAGGTGTGGAGCGTAGCCATACAGTCATCACCCTGCCATCCTTTGAACAGGTAAAAGGGGATAAGAGACTGTACGCCCACACCTCACGTTTTTTCCACCTTGAGACAAATCCTGGAAATGCACGTGCACTACTTCAGCCGCATGGGGACCAGCAGCTGTGGCTTAATCCGCCTCCGGAGCCTCTTACTACGGAGGAGTTGGATCGGGTCTATGAGTTGCCTTATACACGTCAACCACACCCATCCTACAAAGGTGCAAGGCTTCCCGCTTATGAGATGATCAGGTTCTCGATCAACATTATGCGAGGCTGTTTTGGCGGATGTACTTTCTGCTCAATAACAGAGCATGAAGGAAGAATTATTCAGAACCGTTCGGAGAGCTCTATTCTTCGCGAGATTGAGGAGATCAAGTCAATCCCGGGATTCACAGGGAATATCTCCGATCTCGGAGGACCAACTGCAAACATGTACAGGATGCGCTGCAAAAGCAGAGAGATAGAGTCGGCTTGCAGGCGACTATCCTGTGTATATCCTGCAATCTGCAAACATATGGATACCAACCATCAACCGCTGATTAATCTATACCGAAAGGCGCGTGAGCTGCCTGGAGTTAAGCGAATATTTATTGCCTCCGGCTTGCGCTACGATCTGGCTGTACGTTCTCCAGAATATATTGAGGAGCTGGTAACCCACCATGTTGGCGGGTATCTGAAAATCGCTCCGGAACATACTGAAGATGGCCCGCTCAGCAAGATGATGAAACCAGGAATAGATGTCTTCTATCGATTTCGAGAGATGTTTGACCGCTTCTCCAAAAAAGCAGGAAAGGAGCAGTATCTGATACCGTATTTTATTGCGGCCCATCCAGGAACCACAGACAGGGATATGGCAGATCTTGCGCTCTGGCTAAAAAAGAACAGGTTCCGTCCTGATCAGGTACAGAACTTTCTGCCTACCCCAATGTCTCTGGCAACTACCATGTACCACTCAACACACAATCCGCTACGCAAGATCAAGGGTGATACAGATTCAATGCCAATTCCAAAAGGGGGGAGAAGGCGGAGATTGCATAAGGCGTTTCTGCGCTACCACGACCCCAATAACTGGCCACTGCTGCGCCAAGCCTTGAAAGATATGGGGTTAAGTAGCTGGATAGGATCCGGCAAAGAGCAACTGGTTCCTGCTGAGCAGAAAAGAGCGAGAAACAGATATGGCAAAGTGGTCAATAGAGGACGCAGAAAAAAGTGATGGATTTTATTAAACAGTCAGTTGTCATTGAGAAGGCATGGAGCTGGATAGAGAGTGATGGCAACAGAGCTGCCATGGATGATGCTTCTGCTGTTGCCAAACTGGTACATGAGTTTGCTCCACAGGATCATGAGATGATCTCTGCCGCAATGCTCTACACATATCACCAGCGGGCGCCACTGTCACTGGATCATAATCTTGAGGAGATCTTTGGAGAAGTTGTCTATCGACTGATCCAGGGTACTGTAGAGATGACAGCACTTCACTCCCATCTTTACAACATTGAGATGCAACAGGAGTCACAGCATGAAAATCTGCGAAAAATGTTGCTGGCAATGGCTGAAGATGTACGTGTTGTAGTTATTAAATTGGCTGAGCATCTAAATCTTATGAGCAATTCTGGATCTCTCTCGGAAGAGCAGCAGATAGAGAATGCCATGCTTACAAGAAATGTACTTGCCCCACTGGCAAACCGTCTTGGAATGGGAGCCATGAAGTGGCAACTTGAGGACCTTGCATTTCGCAAGCTTGAACCAGATGCATACCAGAGGTTATCTCGACAGATAGATCAGAAACGGGTTGAGCGCGATACATATATAAACCACTCCATCACCGCTATCGAGAATGCCCTGAAAAATGAATCAATCAAGGGTTCTGTGACTGGTCGCACCAAACATCTCTACAGTATATGGAAAAAGATGCAGAGGAAGAGTGTAGAGGTTGATTCACTTTATGATCTCCACGCAGTTCGTATTCTGGTAGATACAGTATCTGACTGTTATGCGGCGCTCGGGGTTGTGCATGGTCTTTGGTCCCATATCTCCAGAGAGTTTGATGACTACATCGCAAACCCCAAGGGTAACAACTATCGTTCTATACATACGGCCGTACATGGCCCGCAGGGACGGATTCTAGAGATTCAGATACGTACCCACGAGATGCATGATGCGGCCGAACTAGGAGTGGCAGCGCACTGGAGATACAAGGAGGGGACAAGGTATGACCCTGGATTCGAGAAAAAAATCCACTGGCTGAGGCAGCTGCTCGAATGGAAAGATGAGGTCTCTGAGCAGGAGGGAATGGCCGAACAGTTCAGGGATGAGATGGTGGAGGAGCATATCTATGTACTGACCCCGGAAGGTGAAGTGATAGAGCTTCCAGAAGGGGGGACTGCGCTCGATTTTGCATATACCATCCATAGTGGACTGGGACACCGAACTCGAGGTGCCAAGGTGGATGGAAAGATAGTGCCTTTAAACCACCCCCTGGAGTCAGGGCAACGGGTAGAGATTCTTACAGTAAAAGAGGGAGGCCCCACCAGGGACTGGATGAACCCAAATCTTGGGTATCTTCACACCTCACGAGCACGTTACCGAGTGCGGCAATGGTTTAGAAAGCAGGATTTTGAAGAGAACGTAGCTGCTGGAAGAGCCATTCTTGAACGTGAAATGGTGCGTGCAGGACAGCCAGATCTTGCAATTAAAAAACTGGTTGAGCGTTATGAACAGAAAAGTCCAGAATCTCTATATGGTGCAATTGGGCAGGGAGATATAACCTGCGGACAGATTGCAGGGGCAATATCATCATTAACATCTGTATATAGTAAAAAGAGAAAAGTAAAAAAACATTCTGAGCCAGATGTTATTGATAGTAACCAGATATCCATCCGTGGTGTTGGTAAACTAATGACCAGCATAGCTAATTGCTGCCATCCAGTTGATCCAGACCCTGTTATCGGTTTTATTACCCGTGGTCGTGGGGTAACAATTCACCACCAAGAGTGTCCCAATGCGCTCCATCTTATTGAGACTGAACCGGAACGGGTTATTGAGGTTTCATGGGGGGCTGTCGATGCCGGGGAGAGTGAATATAAAATAATCATCAAGGCTTATGACCGATCAGGACTTCTTAGTGATATTACAACCCTGTTTAGAAACGAGGGCGGCAACATAGATTCTATTAACACATCCACAGACAGGGATAACCATACAGCCCATATAACATTGACTGTTGGGCTAAAATCGAAAGATAGATTCAGTAAAATTCTTGATAAGCTCGCAAGGGTAAGGAACGTCATCTCTGCTGTCAGAGATAATGGGTAAGGCGTTTCTGTATAAATAGTTGCAATAGAGGCAAGACATAAAGTAAACAAAAAAAATAAATAAATTATTTACAACCAATAACTATATGTATTATAGTCCCAATACATTTCAAGGCTGCCTATTATAAAAAAATTGATCAGCATTGAATTTGAGAGATATTCAAGAACTATTTTGTTAGAGGACTTTGTATGAACATGAATAAAATGAGTGATGCCAAGCTTGCTTCAGCTATCAAGAAAATGACAGCTGAGCTTAAAAAAATGACGACTGAAGCTGACCGCAGAAAGAAAGATGGTGCAGCCCAAGCCAAGGCACAAAAAGAGCTGGCGGCACTTGCCAAGAAATATGGTGCAGCCACAATCAAGAAGTTGGCTGCATCCACTAAAGGCAAAGGCAAAGGCAAAGGCAGGCCTGCAGCGAAACGCGCCAAGGTGAAACCTGTTTACCGTAATCCGGATAATTCTGCCGAGACCTGGACTGGTCGTGGCAGATCACCAAAATGGGTGGTTGCTGCAGAGAAGAAATATGGTGGTAGAGATAAACTTAAAATCGCAAACCAGTAAGGTAAGCTACTTTAGAGACAAAAAAAGCCTGTTTTATAACAGGCTTTTTTTGTGTAGAAACTACATGGTAAACTGTCGAGAACATCATAACTAGAAGAATAGAATGAAAAAGATTCTCCGCTTTATTGTACCTGTTTTGATATTGGCAATTGCCGTTGCCGGTTTTATTGCTCTTAAAACATCCAAAGAAGATCGTCCAATCGTCCGCTCTGAAGAGGTAGTCTGGCGTGTTAATACAGTGGAGGCTTCTCTGGCCAATAATCACCCCCGCCTTACACTGTATGGCACAACAGAGGCGGCCACATTTACAGAGATAAAATCAACGCTTAATGCCGGGGTAGTAGACGTCTTGTCTCATGATGGCGACAATCCTGAAAAAGGTGGCCTATTGATCGAGCTGGACTCAAGGGAAAGTACTCTTTTGGTATCACAGCGCCAAGCTGAAATTCGTGAGACTGACGAGAAGATCAGACTTGAGGAGATTGGTTATCAAGCTGATCTGGATACATTAAAGAGGGAGCAGCAGCTGCTCCAGTTAAAGAGAGATGAGCTTGAGCGGATCATGCAGCTCAAAGGTAACAGCATGGTATCTCAATCTACGATAGATCAGACTCGACAGCAGATCGAAAACATGCAAATTCAGATACGGGGCCGCAGACAACAGATTGACCAATTTGAGCCTCAGAAGCGTCGACTGCTGGCTCAGAAGGAGCGTCTGCAAGCTCTATTGGAGCAGAGAGAGATTGATCTGCAACGCACCAGACTGGTTGCCCCTTATCAGGCTATCGTCCACAAAGTTTCAGTTGCTGTCGGAGGAAGAGTACGCTCTGGGGATACTCTAATTTCGCTATATGACCCACAATCAATCCAGGTTCGTGCACAGATACCAAGAACTGCTATAGAGCAGATAAGAGGCGGTCTTGATCGTGGAGAGAAGATTCATATGAACGGCACCGTAGACAACAGCCCCATCAAGGCAGTTTTAACCAGACTGATTGCGGACAGGGTAGATGCTGTTGGTGGAGTTGAAGGGGTATTTGAAATTATTGAGTCAGAAATTCACCCTCTACCTGGTCGTGCGCTGGAGCTATCGGTAACACTTCCTGCTGTTACTGACACTATTGTTATCCCGTATGAGGCACTTTATGAAAACAGTAGAATATATCGTATTGATGCGGACGGAAGACTGGAACCGATCAAGGTTAATAATCTGGGATGGGGATCCCCATTGGATGTAACAGGTAACGAGTCAACAATTGTGGTTAGTGGCGCCAATCTGAGAATGGGTGACAGGATTGTAACTACCCATCTTCCAGAGGCAATGAAGGGAATCAAGGTTCGATATGAATAACGATCTCATTGGTCGTTTTGCTCGCCACAAGGTTGCGGCAAATCTTCTCATGTTGATCATGATACTGGCTGGAATATGGGGAGTTACCCATATGAACCGACAGTTCTTTCCAAGTTTTTCTGTAGAGATTGTTAAGGTCCGCGTCTCCTGGCCAGGTGCATCTACAGAGGATGTTGCCGCCTCAATAACCACACCGCTTGAACAGGAGCTGCGACAGGTTGATGGGGTTAATCTGATGACCTCCACCAGTGCAGAGGGGGTCTCCTCAATATCTCTGGAATTTGATGATACCAGTGATATGCAGTGGGCCACAGAACGGGTAAAAGAGTCTGTTAATAGTGTCCGTTCTCTTCCGGTTGATGCTGAGACCCCAAAAATATACAGAAAAGTTCGTCATGACCCTATTGCCAGGGTAGTAATCTCCTCAACCGAAGGAGTTGATGAAATTCGCTCACTTATTCGTGAGTACGAAAGAGAGTTATTGCGCAGAGGAATTGCGAAAATATACATAAATGGCCTTCCGGATACGGAGATTGCCATACAGATCCCAATGGATATTGCTGTAGATCTTGGAGCCTCCCATGAGCAAATTGGAGAGCAGATCAGACAGATGAGCAGAAATGATCCGGCTGGTCAGGTTGGGGAAGATGACAACAGCAGACAACTTAGAACTCCGGGGCAGCTGCGCGGTGAACAGCAATTTTCATCACTTGTATTCCAGAAAGGGGCAGATGGAAGACAGGTCTCACTCGGCTCAATTGCCGACATAACTCATAGAGAACAGAGAAACGAGACCAGTACTTTTTTCCACGGGGTACCTGCCATAGAGATGAGATTAATGCGTGCAGAGCATGCAGACTCTCTGGAGTCGGCAGAGATCATGATTGCATGGATGGATGAGCTGGCTACCACAACTTTGCCCCCTGGAGTGGAGGTTCACCGCTTTGATGAGAGCTGGAGCATGATTAAAGAGCGGTTGACGCTCTTAATCCATAACGGAGCTGGTGGCCTCATACTGGTTATAGGAATCCTCTTTCTCTTCCTGAATGGACGAGTTGCATTCTGGGTTGCCGTTGGAATCCCCACATCATTTCTGGCGACCCTGGCAATACTCTACGCTATCGGCGGCTCAATCAATATGGTTAGCCTTTTTGCCCTGATTATGGCTCTGGGAATAATAGTTGATGATGCAATTGTGGTAGGCGAGGATGCACTTGCCCATTACCAGAGAGGCGAAGGGGCAGTTCATGCAGCTGAAGGCGGTGCCAGGCGCATGTTCTATCCAGTGCTCTCTTCCTCACTCACCACCATTGCAGCATTTCTACCTCTTCTGTTGATTGGGGGGCAGATGGGCAAGATACTTATAGATATCCCAATTATTATTGTATGTGTACTGATAGCGTCACTGATTGAGTGTTTTATGGTGTTACCGGGCCACCTTCAACATACATTTTCCAGGGCTCACCATCACAAAACCAGCAAGATCCGCAAGAGGATTGATAACACCTTCAACTCCTTTAGAGAGAACCGTTTTCAACCACTGGTTCGCTGGGCACTTTACCATCGTGGCATTGTAATAAGTTCAACTATTGCTCTACTTATACTGACTCTGGGGCTGGTTGCCGGAGGACGCCTCTCCTTCAGTTTTTTCCCATCTCCCGAAGGGAACCTCTTTTACGCCAATGTGGATTTTGTCTCTGGAACTCCAAAAAGCACGGTTGATGAATATATGAAGAAGCTGGAGCACTCTCTATATCAGACAGAGTCAGAGTTGGGCGGGGATCTTATAGCAGCAGTTGAGTCACGCAGAGGAGTGTCTGGTTCCAGAGGGGCAGGAACCAGAAGGGTCGGGGACCAATTCGGTTCAATGATTATAGAGTTGATTCCTGCAGAAAATAGAACCCTGAGGGTGCGGGAATTCATCTCTCAATGGAAAAAAATGACCCCAGAGGCCGCTGGTCTCGAGACCCTTACCATAGAGAAACGCAAACATGGGCCAGCTGGAAAAGATGTAGAGATTCGTCTAACCGGACGTGGGGAAAATATGGACCAGATCAAATCTGCCTCCAATGAAATAATGGATGTATTACGCTCAACAGAAGGGGTTCTATCGGTTGAGGACGATATGCCTTATGGCAAGGAGCAGATGATCTTCTCACTCAGTGCAGAGGGGCAGCAACGAGGGATCTCCCTGCAGGAGATAAGTAGTCAGCTGCATGCCGCATTTGATGGAAAACGGATACAGATATATAACGAGGGAGATGAAGAGCTCGAGGTGAGGGTGTTGTTGCCAGATGAGGAGCGCAGAAGAATCTCTTCTCTCCATAGTTTCATGTTCATGGCGGCTGGTGGTGAGGCGATACCTCTGGTTAATCTGGTTGAATTTCAGCCGCGTCGAGGCTTTGAGGTAATTCGTCACAGTGATGGAGTGATGGCTGTAAACGTTATGGCAGACGTTGATACAGACAATCAGAATGTATCAGACCTTATAAAGCAGTTAGAGGAGACAGTATTGCCAGAAATTACCCAGAAATATCCGGTGCAATATAGTTTTGAGGGCAAAAATGCAGATGAGCGGGAGACTATGGGAGATATGGTTCAGGGCGGGGCTCTGGCGCTATTATTGATCTATATCGTTCTGGCGTGGGTGTTCTCCTCCTACGGCTGGCCTCTGGTAGTGATGGCCGCCATCCCGTTTGGAGTGATTGGCTCCTTCCTTGGGCACTGGATTATGGGGATGGATATCACGCTACTCTCGCTGTTTGGTCTATTTGCGCTCTCTGGTATCGTGGTAAATGATTCAATTATTCTCCTTACATTCTTCCGCAAACTACGCGCTCAGGGAATAGAGGTTAGAGAGGCTATTGTTCAAGCAGCAGGAGCACGCCTCAGGGCTGTATTACTCACCTCACTCACTACAATTGCTGGACTGTTACCGCTCCTGTTTGAGCGTTCCTTGCAGGCACAATACCTGATCCCCATGGCGATATCGATATCATTCGGATTGGCCGTCTCTACATTCCTGGTTCTGCTTTTTGTCCCTGCACTGTTGTCCATACATGAATCAATTTCTCCCATGAAAGAGGCTCCTAGCTTCAACGATGGAGGAGCTTGAGTTGAATTTGTGGTAGAATTCAGCTCCTTTTTTGGCATCGGATGGATCAAATGGAGCAGATTCTAGAAATTCGTGAAGGATGTAACACCCCGGAGCAGCTTGTAAAGAGCCTCCCTTTTTCACGATTCCTCAAAACTTACAAAAACGAATTTATTGACAACCTCGACCACAGGGATGAGCGTCAACACAACGAAGCAACACACAAGATCGATTTCATCAAGGGTGTTTGTGCCCGCGATATTCTGCAGGTTCTCGACCAGGAAGAGATTGCCGAGAATGATATGGAGCGTTCCCGTAACCTGGTTCGTTTCATCGATGGAGCATTCCACCATTTTCGTTCCAGCAGTTATTCGCGCCTGGTCAGATTGCAGAATGATGTCATCTCTACAGGACTCGAAACCCCTGATTCCGTCAAGGACAAGGTGACAGAGAAAGCAACCACTCTCTCTGATTTGATATTGCAGACCAGAAGACGTCTGCTTCGCAAAGTTGGTATGGAACATGGTGTTCGCAGAAGTCATGGTCTTGATGCTTCACCAAATGTCACTGCGGGAGAGATCTCCGGACACTACTTCAATCTGCCTGCAGATTATGTGCCGCTATCACATGTGCCCCTTACCATTGCTGCAGATATTCGTACTGGTGTAGATTATTCTACGCCATCAAACAAGCGCGCAGAGCCATTCTATGAGCTGGATCATAATCCTCTCAAAATGGATCAGTTCAATCCTGACGATTGGGTATCAGTTCCTCTCCAGGTTGGAGCATGGTTGATAGTTGCTTATCTGCATAAGTCACGTGGCAGTGTTGAGATGGAGCCTGGGCTCCTCAATCTGTTTCCATTTGCCAGTATTAGTGATATCAAGGAAAATCGCCGTCCAGATGGGGTCTTTATCTTTGGTGACCCCAATGCCGAGCCGAATGATCTTGGATATTTTTGGGATGAAGAGAACCAGATACTGGTTGGGCTTGTTCCGAATCGTGATGAGCTTAAATATTTTGGTTACTGCAAAAAGCCGATATTGACTCTGCATAATGTGCTTGCCATCCAAAAGGGAGAGCTTCCACTACATTGTGGTTGTACCCGCTATATGGTCCATTTTGACGAAGAGAATCAGCCCTATATTGGTGAGATGCTTATCAAGGCTGATGATATGGGCCGTATCTCTCTGCAGAAAGGGGATGACAATCAAACCAGGCCAATATTCTTTGGCACAGAAACCGGGGCATTTGCATGTCTGGACGGTTTTAGCGAGCAGGCAAAACTACTGATGATTGGTAGAGAGGTTGGGTACAACAAGGATACTGGATCAAATGCCAGACAAATTGTTCCTGTCACTGAGGATATTGAGGTGATGAATGGCGATCCACTGGATATGCTGCTCTACATGAATAACTTTGATTTGATAGAGAAGGGGGTATCTACCATTGATGCAAACATGTCTGTCACCGATGCAATTGACCACTTCCGTCTTGGTGAACGCGTCGCTGCCGGAAGCACCCATACTCATCGTGGATCAAAAGAGAGTAGCTACTGGGCCAACCCTTTCCCTCTTTTACGTGACGAGAACGATACTCCTCTCCATCCTGATCTATATGAACAGTACCTTAGTAATGAGGCACATTTCATCTCTGCTGCCAAAGAGCTGGTTGATAAAAAGGAGCTACATCTTGGTGTTGCCTTTAGTCAGTTGATGGCTGGTGTATATAGCGAGAATAGTGATGATGATCTGCAGCGTTGTGGCTACCACGATCGTGACGAGGTGGAGCAGCTGGCTCCAACCCGCCTGGCTGAGGATCTGATCGACCATATCAAGGAGCTAGCTGTTGAGAAGCGTGAACGCTCCGGCGGAAGCCTTGACGAGGTCAGTATAACGGTCGCTCTGGTAGGAGATAGCAGGACAGGAAAGTCAGAGACTGCGGAGAAGATGGAAGGGATTCTTGGGCTACAACTAATCTAAGAGTTGGGGTTGTATTCTCTTCGCAACATAATCTATAGAGGGCTACTGCTGCTTTTCAGTAGCCCTCTCTCTTTCGCCTCCGTACCGATACCTGCGGAGCAGATATCACCACTGGCCGACTCACCATCGCCATATCTGCAGATGCATGCAGATGATCCGGTTGGGTGGAGAACATGGGAGAGGGGAACCCTCCGTCATGCAGATGAGAACAGCAAACTGATTTTTCTCTCCAGTGGATATTTCTCTTGCCACTGGTGTCATGTGATGCAGCGAGAGAGTTTCAAGAACCATAAAATCTCCAGAATCCTTAACCGCTCATTTGTCTCGGTCAAAATTGATCGCGAACTTAGCCCTGTGGTTGATCGAGACCTGATCGATTTTGTCCGGAAAACAACCGGCAGTGCAGGATGGCCTCTTCAGGTCATCCTTCTTCCTGATGGAACCCCTCTACTTGGGTTTGTCTACCTCCCTCCTGACCGTCTTGAACAGCTGCTATTGCGTCTTGAAAAGAGGTGGCATAACAATCCTGGAGAGTTAAGGGCGTTAGCAAAAAGCGTTATTAAAGATCTCAATAAATACAATGTACTATCAAGTTATTCTAATGTAAATAGTAATGGTATGGAGGCGTCAGCCGAGATGCTTCTTGATGATGCTGACATGCTCTCTGGAGGGTTTGGTGGGGAGAGCAAGTTCCCAGAGACGCCACATCTTATGGAAGAGCTATCTCTATACATAAAATCGGACAACAGTCTGCTAAAAGAACATCTGATAGTTACCCTGGACAGTATGGCAACACTCGGGCTCCGTGATGCAGTTGGGGGAGGATTCTTTCGCTACACAATTGATCCTGACTGGAACATTCCCCATTTCGAGAAGATGCTCTATGACAATGCACAGCTGGCACAACTATATCTGCGTGCCGGAAAAATATTTCATAGGGCAGACTACCTGGCTGTGGGGCTAGAGACTATCGATTTTATGGTAAAACAGATGCGAAACAGTGATGGCATATTCATCTCCAGTCTATCCGCCGTTGATGGCAATGGCCAAGAGGGTGGTTACTATCTCTGGGACAGAGATGAGCTGGAGCAACTTCTGGATGATGGTGAGAAA
This sequence comes from Candidatus Thiopontia autotrophica, assembly GCF_982804495.1. Classification (NCBI taxonomy): domain Bacteria; kingdom Pseudomonadati; phylum Pseudomonadota; class Gammaproteobacteria; genus Candidatus Thiopontia; species Candidatus Thiopontia autotrophica. Next base: position 32,434 of record NZ_CEYDPX010000007.1, read on the forward strand.
TCTCTGTTTGATACCATGTGGTACCCACATAGCACCATGCTTGACGGGGATGTTCATCTCTTTATGCCAGATACCAACAAAGCCACCAGGCGAGAGTTGGAGGATATTCTGAGCATTAGAAAAAAACTGCAGAGGGCCCGTCTTGAACGCACTCTGCCGAGAGACCACAAGGTGCTATCTGGATGGAATGGACTGCTACTCTCAGCTCTTTCCGAGTTGCTGCGAAACGGTGAAATAGCAGATGCTGAGTACCGGGAGATTGGGGATCAACTGGCAGACACTCTAAGCACCAACTACTGGAGTGGAGATGACAAGAAATTATTACGGCTCAGAGGCGAAAATAGTTCTGTAGTGGCGTCTTTGGATGATTATGCCTACGTTGCCGATGGTCTATTCAGGTGGGGTGAGGCCACTGATCAAAACAGATTTAAACTGCTTGCTGGCAAAATTGTACGGGCCGCAAAGGGGCGGCTCTACAGGGGTGGGAAGTGGCACGCTACTAATGTACGTCTCCTTAATTATAGTAGCGAAATCGTTACCGGCACGGCTGGAGAGGCACTTCCATCCCCGGTGACTGTGCTTAACAGGATAGAGAGGCTACTACCTTAACTACTGCACTGGTTAACTGCTCCAGCTCATCATCACTGATAATAAATGGCGGCATCAGATATATAAGTCGTCCGAATGGTCGTACCCATACCCCGTGCTCAACAAACATTGGCTCTATTGTTGCGAGATCAACAGGGTGTACCATCTCTACTACCCCAATAGCCCCCAACACGCGCAGATCCCTGACTGAATCAAACTCTCTACAGGGGGCCAACCCTCTGCTTAATCCATCCTCTATACCATGAACACGTTGCCTCCATGGTGATGACAACAGGAGATCAATACTTGCATTGGCCGCACTGCAGGCTAGAGGATTCCCCATAAAGGTTGGGCCATGCATTAGAGCCCCATCGCCATATGATGATATTGTCTCTGCAACTGTGGTGGTGGTAACTGTTGCAGCCAATGTCACTGCTCCACCAGTAAGAGCTTTGCCAACACAGAGTATATCTGGAGAAATATTGGCATGGTTACAGCCGAAGAGCTCTCCGGTTCTTCCGAAACCTGTGGCTACCTCATCTGCAATCAACAAAACATTGTATCTATCACAAAGCTTCCGCGCCTCCTGCAGAAAATTGGGGTGGTAAAAATAGATTCCGCCAGCACCCTGTACGACCGGTTCCAGCACCAGAGCAGCAATGCCGTCATGGCTCTTATCCAGAAGCTGCTGTAGTGGTTCCATGGTGGATGGATCCCACTGCTGGCCAAATTTGCAAGCAGGCCTTGGAATAAAAAAATGGTGCGCAAGATGATCGTTAAACAGTACATGCATACCATTTTCAGGATCAGCCAGCGCCATGGTTGCAAATGTGTCGCCGTGATAACCACCACGTAGCACAGCCATCTTGCTTTTTTCAGGTTTGCCATCAGCAATCCAGTACTGAACTGCCATCTTCAATGCAACCTCTACCGCGATTGAGCCGGAGTCAGATAAAAAAACATGGTTAAGAGAGGAGGGGGTAATATCCAACAGTCGTTCTGCAACTCCAACTGCAGGTCTGTGGGTTAGCCCTCCAAACATTACGTGGGAAAACTCTCCAATCTGCTGCTCCATGGCAGCATTAATCTCCGGCACATTGTATCCATGAATTGCCGACCACCATGATGACATTCCATCAATCAGTCTTGTGCCATCCTCCAGAGTCAAGACTGCTCCTCTGGCAGAGCGCACAGGATAGACTGCCAATGGATCTGTCATGGATGTATAGGGGTGCCAGAGATGTTTCCTGTCAATCCTCAGGAGATCGTCAACAAAATTTGCCATCTGCATATGATACCGTACCTGTTGATGCAGGCTTGTGATTCATCGCTGGTAGGGATACTCTAGAAGCCTGTCTGATTCAGGTCACCGTAGCGAGAGAAAACTGGTTTGAGAGAGATTTTTTCACCGTTTAAGGAGAATAGTGGGTACTATTTAACGAAGAGGGTGGAAAAATAAAAATTAAGTTCTACAGCCCCCTAAAACAAGTTTATAAAAGAATAAAAACAAGAGAATTACTATGTCCGGATCTCTGCTTGACCATCTTGCAAAACAGACCCAAGAACTACATGAAGAGGGGCTCTATAAAAGTGAGAGGGTGGTCACCTCACCACAACAGGCCGTTATAAAAATTGAAGATGGCAAGGAGGTAATTAACCTCTGCGCCAACAACTACCTGGGGTTGGCCAACCATCACACCCTGATAGAGAGTGCTCAACAGGCACTTGAAGATAAGGGTTACGGTATGGCCTCTGTCCGTTTTATCGTTGGCACCCAGAAAGTTCACAAGCAGCTGGAGCAGCGTATCAGTGAGTTTTTGGAGACAGACGATACGATTCTCTACTCCTCATGTTTTGATGCCAATACAGGGTTGTTTGAGACTATTCTTGGTGCTGAGGATGCAATCATCAGTGATCAACTTAACCATGCCAGCATTATTGATGGGGTCCGCCTCTGTAAGGCTAAACGTCTTCGCTACCTGAATAGTGACATGGATGATCTTGAGGAGAAGCTAAAGGAGGCGCAATCTTCACGCTACCGCCTAATTGCTACCGATGGCGTCTTCTCCATGGATGGCTCAATAGCCAAACTTGAAAAGATATGTGATCTTGCCGACAAATATAATGCCTTGGTTATGGTTGATGACTCCCATGCAGTTGGATTTGTAGGTGACCATGGCAAAGGGACCCCCGAGCTGTGTGGTGTTATGGGAAGAGTGGATATTATTACCGGCACCCTGGGCAAGGCAATGGGTGGGGCTTCCGGAGGTTACACCTCGGGTCGAAAAGAGATTATAGAGTGGCTTCGACAACGTTCTCGCCCATACCTCTTCTCCAATACTCTGGCACCGGTTATCGCCGCAACCTCACTGAAGGTGTTGGATCTTCTGGAGTCTGGTAACTCACTGCGTGAACAGCTAATTGAAAATAGTCGTCACTTCCGTAAAGGGATGGAGCAGGCAGGATTTAGCCTGGTCCCGGGCAGGCATCCAATTATTCCGGTAATGATAGGAGATGCAAAACTTGCTGGTCAGATGGCTGACCTGTTGCTTGATGAGGGGGTTTATGTGGTTGGCTTCTCCTTCCCTGTGGTTCCACATGGGCAGGCTCGTATCAGAACCCAGATGACCGCAGCTCACACTACAGAACAGTTGGACAGGGCAATTGATGCCTTCACCAGGGTGGGGCGCAAATTGGGAGTTATCCAGTGAAGGCATTAGTCAAGAGCCATGCCAGGCAGGGCATCTGGATGGAGGAGGTTGCTGAGCCAGAAATTGGCCCTAATGATGCCTTGGTGAGGATCACAAAGAGCGCTATCTGTGGGACCGACATTCATATCTACAACTGGGATGAGTGGGCGCAAAAAACCATTCCTGTGCCGATGACCGTGGGCCACGAGTTTGCCGGTGTTATTGAGGCAACTGGCAGCGAAGTCAGGGGGTTTAAACCAGGAGACAGGGTCTCTGGTGAGGGGCATATAACCTGTGGAAAATGTCGCCAGTGCCTTACTGGAAGACGTCACCTCTGTCCAAATACCAGGGGTATTGGGGTGAATCGTGAGGGGGCATTTGCAGAGCTACTGTCAATACCTGCCGAGAACCTTTTCCCTCTCTCAGATGCCGTATCTGATGAAATTGCATCCATCCTTGACCCGCTGGGAAATGCGGTCCATACCGCACTCTCATTTCCTGTTGTTGGTGAGGATGTGCTGGTTACCGGTGCCGGACCTATCGGCATTATGGGAGCGGCAATCTGCCTCCATGCAGGGGCACGCAATGTTGTCCTGACCGACATTAATCCATACCGGCTTGGACTGGCTGCAGAGGTTGATCCTGATATACGTACTGTGAATATTGAGGATGAATCTATTGATGATGTGATGAGCTCACTCAATATAAATAATGGTTTTGGTGTTGGTCTGGAGATGTCTGGCAGCCCCAATGCCTTCTCCTCGATGCTGAAGACCCTGGCTCATGGTGGCAAGATGGCGCTACTCGGTATCCCGCCATCCAATACCTGTATTGACTGGAATCTTGTGATCTTCAAAATGATTACGATAAAGGGGATATATGGGCGTGAGATTTTCGACACCTGGTATCAAATGACAGCAATGCTTGAGAGTGGACTTAATGTTCAACCACTGATTACCCATCGCTTTCCGATAGATGATTACCAGAAGGGGTTTGATGTGATGCGTTCAGGAGAGTCCGGCAAGGTTATCCTGGAATGGTAAACATAACCAATAACAGAGCTGACCGAATTAATGCCACTATCTCACCAGATGGCACTCTGGGGGTGCTATCTCAACATGAGGTACAAAATATACTGGATAGCAGCATGGAGAGGGGCGAGCTTCATGAGCTTTTCCGTCGTTGTGCACTTGCAGTCCTGAATACCGGAACCGATATTGATGACTCCAGACGGGTGCTGGAACAGTATCATGATTTCGACATCTTCCCCAGAAAGCAAGATTGGGGAATTCAGTTTGAGTTAGTCAATGCACCAACCAGGGCATTTGTTGACGGGGGGCTGATTAATGGTATTCGTGAACATCTATTCTCGGTTGCCCGTGACATATATTCTGCAAATGAAACTCGCCTCTCCAACTACTTTGACCAGAGCAATAATGAGAGTAGCGGAATAAGCAATGCAGTCTTTCATATCCTGCGTCGTGCCACAGTCTTCAACCGTCTTGACCTGTCTGGTCTTGCGGTGTGCTGGGGCGGGCACTCAATCAATGAAGAGGAGTACTCATATACCAAAGAGGTAGGGTACCAGATGGGTCTGCGTGATCTTAATATCTGCACTGGATGTGGTGGCGGCGCCATGAAAGGACCAATGAAAGGGGCAACTTTTGGACATGCCAAACAGAGAAACAGGGATGGTCGCTATATTGGGCTAACCGAGCCCGGCATTATTGCTGCAGAGCCTCCAAATCCGATTGTTAGTAACCTGGTAGTACTACCGGATATTGAGAAGAGGCTGGAAGCATTTGTCAGAATAGGACATGTTTTTGTCCTCTTTCCTGGTGGTCCAGGTAGTGCAGAGGAGCTTCTGTATCTACTGGGAATACTTCTTCATCCGGACAATAAAAATATTCCGTTCCCATTAATAATGACAGGGCCGGCATCGAGCCATGACTATTTTGAACGAATTAATAATTTTATCGGCAAGAGCCTGGGGTATGAGGCACAACAGCGCTTCAAGATTATCTTGAATGATCCAGAGACAGTTGCTCGTGAGGTTCATCAGGAGGTGAATCATGTTATTGCTCATCGCAAGGAGTCAGGTGACGCATACTTCTTTAATTGGCAGTTGCATATAGACCCAATCTTTCAGAAACCGTTTCATCCCACCCATGAATCAATGGCAGAACTTGATCTCCATAAGGATCAGGACCCACATCTGTTGGCCGCCAATTTACGCCGCGCCTTCTCGGGGATAGTTGCTGGTAATGTTAGAGAACAGGGAATTCGTGAAGTGGAGGAGAAGGGGCCTTATCAGTTAAGTGGTGACCCGGAGATTATTGACCCTCTGGATCTGATTCTGAAAGACTTTGTGGAACAATTCCGCATGCGTCTGCCGAATAATTCATACACTCCATGTTACGAGATTATTCGATAGATACCCAGTTACATTATGGTCTCCACTAATTACAATCGCCATTGATGCGCTTGTAGCAAACCCTCTTCACTGCTACAGTTATACTCGGTAACTATATCTAGGGAGGAGAGCTGTCTGATGAAGTCATTTCTTGCTGACACCATTACGACGCGACGCAAGCATCTGGTTGAGTACTTGTCACCCATAATGAAAAGGGTTGCGATCCAGTGCTCATCTGTATGGGATCATAAAAAAAAGATAAACCGCATGCTGGACAAGAAGCTTCAGCCATGGGCAGATCTCTCATTCTGTACTCGTCTCTATACAATAACCACTGATGCAAAGCTGCATAGTAATATCATGACCAGTGATGATGCAGCTGACGCCAAAGATGTAAGGCACGAATTCCTCCTCTCATCTCTGCTGGAAGGGAAGCTTGATCGCATGACTCTGACAGATGTGTATATAAGTCCAATGTTGCACAGAACATGCATTACAGCCATCCATCCCATCACATATAGCGGTGAGATCACAGGATATCTGGTGGGGGATTTTGACCTGAGACATCTTCCTCAGGATGAACATGCAATATTCCCGGGATGTACCTGGCAGCAGCTGAAGGGTGATCCGGCAATTCGACAACAACTTTTCAAACAGCATTTTATTCCCGGCCCCATGGATGAACACGTTGATGATGTGCTCAGTCTGATGGATGAGCTTGTAATAGAGCGTGGAGTGTTTCGGGCGGCAATTCGTTTCCCTAGCTCCAGGGCTACACTATGGCTACTGGAAGATCCCTACGATGAACATACACACGTTCTTCAGGAGATTCTTGATCCCTCAATCTGTCTTGCCTATCCACGCCGCACCTATCCGGATAACGCAAAGATTACCACTGATATGGTTCGTCCCATTCTTGATCGCTTCGCACAATTACGTAGCGCAGACGATACCATCTACCTGCGCACCGGCACCTTCAATATTATAAGCGGCCTGGTAGAGGTCAATTTCTCCTGCGATGGTACCCATCTAATGCCGGCAGAGATGTTTCTGGAGAAGGGGGAGGAGTTCTGGTTTGGTGCCTCAACCAAATAATCAAAACAAGATATCCTGACCCTGATGAGTAAAAAGCCCCGCAACTTTGTCGCCAAACACTCAAAAACCTACAACAAGGCAACGGTGATGGTTGATCGATCCAAAGAGTCTGTTGATGAACGAGAGGAGATTGAGCGCGGACTGGATGAGGCAGAAAAATCAGGACAGCTTGATAAAGAGAAGAAAGATAGGAATTAAGAACAAACAACATGGCTGGCAACCGCTGGCCAGGAAGATACCAAATAGAAGAAGGGGGGCTTATGATGGGTGAGTCATTATTATGACCATCAGACATTATTTAACATAATATACATTATGCGCATAGCGGTGCTTCTCGGACAGCATAAAAGTCTCAAATAATTCAGATTTAATTCAGACATTATTTCTTTGGTTATAAGGCTTTATAAACAGGTAATTGTAATATATAGTCGTGTGTATCTATTTTAGTTAACAAGAGGAGAGAAAAATGAATAGTCGTCACATATCAAGAAAAAATATAAGTGGCTTTACACTTATCGAACTACTCGTTGTTGTTGCAATTATCGGGATTCTGGCTGCTGTTGGAGTTCCGATGTACCAAGGTTATCAGGCAACCGCCAAATTCAATGCTGTGAAGGCCACCCATAAACAGGTTATTACGTTCGTATCCTCCGAAGTTACAAAGTGTGGCATGGGCAAGAGACTAGATCTCAAAGGAACTGATGGTGAGCGTATAACAGCTGGTGGAGCTGGTGCCATTGACTGTAAAGACATAAGCAAACGAAAGGGTAATCTTCTTGCACCCTTGTTCGTGGATCACTTTGAGGGGGATCAATGGATGAACCCAATGAATGTTGAGGATATACAGGTCTACAGTGAGAGCGCTCAACCAACTGAGGCTGAGGCCGGTAGAATACATATTTCTGGTGCTGGCAATCAGATCTGGATTAAAACCACAGCAATAGATCCTGATATCGATGATCCTGGTGCTGAAGGTTATTTGGTCGAAATGAAAAATGTCATACGTATTGAATAATAGGGCTAAAAGGACTAATAAAATGATTCTTCAGAAAAAATCTCTTGGGTTTACACTTATCGAGCTTCTTATAGTGGTTGCAATCCTCGGTATTCTATCTGCAGTTGGTATCCCAATGTATCAGGGTTATCAAAAAACAGCTAAGTACAATGCAACACTGGCAAACTTCAACAATGCCTCATCTCTTATATCCGCAGAGCTGACTAAGTGCGGTATAAGTGATGTGATGTCTCTAAAACAGTCCGCCAGTGCAGGAGCTACAGATTACACCCCTTGTCAAGTAACAGCAGCAACTCTTGCACCTATACTGGTGTCACACTTTGAATATGATGGATGGAAAAACCCATATACTAATGAAAATGCCTTTATAACAACTGATCCGGACAAGGGTGATATCAAGCTAGTGGCTGCTGATGGCGATATCTCAATCACTGGAAAAGCTGAAAACCCAAAGGATGATTCCGAAGAGACATTAACTCAAACATTTGCTCTTGAATGGTAACCTGTACAACAACAAGGGGTTCACACTTGTTGAACTCCTTGTTGTTGTTGCACTCATAGGAATTCTCTCTGCTGTCGCAATCCCTGTTTACAATGGCTATATTAATAGTGTAAAAATCAGTGCTGCCCAAAACTCACTCCAGTTAATTTATCTAACAGAGGTGGAGTACAGCTCTGATAACGGCGAATATTTCAGCACTGCGTCTGGTTGCGGCTCTGGTAGCGATCACACCAGCTTGATCAATACGTCGTTGTTTGACGATGTAGAGACGCTTGATGATGAAAGTTTCTTTTTCTGTATCGGGTCATCTGATACCGAGGAAGAGTACATGGCTGTTACGTACAAACGCAGCGACACCAGCACCTGGTATTCAATCAATCAAAACAATGTACGGACAAGCTCTACAGGAAGCGACTGGTAACTCCCCTGCTATATCATCTGCCCCATCTGGAAGATTGGCAGATACATAGCAATAATGATAAATCCAATCGTAGCCCCCATGAAAACAATCATTATTGGTTCAAGCATTGATGTGAGATGCTGAACTGCGGCATCTAGCTCCTCTTGATAGTATCTGGAGATTGACTCAAACATCTCTTCCATATTTCCTGTCTCCTCCCCTACTTTTACCATCTGGGCAAATGTTGCAGGGATAATCTCCTCCTTCTCAAATAGTTCTGATAGTGGGCTTCCAGAAAAAACACCCAATTTGATGTTGTTCATTGATTCAAGAAGAGGAATGTTGGTGGTTGAGGTTGCAGATATCTCTAGTGCCTCGAGAAGAGGAACACCAGCAGCAGATAGATTACCAAGGATGAGACCAATTTTAGAGAGTCCAGATTTGATGATGAGATCGCCAATTAACGGCATCTTTAACAGTATCCGATGGTATTTACGACGCCACGTATAATTTGATTGCACCTGCTTTTTTAGAAGATAGAATCCTACAGCCACACCACCAAATGTTATGCCTCCTCTCATCGGATCTCGCACATAATCACTTGCCGACATAATCATCTGAGTAAGGGCAGGAAGCTCTCCCCCTACCGACGCAAAAAGTTCAACAAAGATAGGCACAACATAGATCAGCATGATTGATATCACCGCTAACGACACAACCAAAAGAATCACCGGATAAAAAAGTGCGCTTTTTATGTTCGCCCTGATTTCTGCAGTCTTTTCCAGATTCTCAACCAGCTTTCCAAGGAATGAGTCAAGCTTGCCGCTTGCCTCCCCAGCCTTCACCAAATTGACATAAATATTCCCGAACAGCTTGTCATACTTTGAAAAAGCAACCGAGACTGAGTTTCCTCCCTCAATATCCAGATGAATATCTTTCAGAATTTTTTTGAAGGATTTATTATCCATCTGCTCGGTAAGCAGCGCCAATGTATCCACAACAGGGAGACCAGCCTTAACCATGGTAGATAATTTTTTCGTGAATACCAGAACATCTTTTGGCTTGATATTTTTTTCCGAGTCTTGTTCAGAAAAAAGTTTAGATAGCAGACTTTTACCGCTTCCCTTCTGATCAACGCTATCTATGTGGGAGATTATTATATGACGCTTTCTTAGAAGGTATGCAGCCTCATGCTCATTCTTTGAATCAATGATACCCTCCTTATAGGCACCATCTTTTAATCCTTTCCATGTGAATTTCGCCATTTATTACTACTAATAAATTAAGTAATCATCACGCGATGAAACTCTTCAAAACTGATCTCTCCTGTCTGAAGATGGCCACGTGCACTTTTTTGCATAGTAATAAATCCCTCTTCACCAGAGATTCGTTCAAGGTCATGGATTGATGCATTATCCAAAATGGCCTCCTGGATCCGGTCAGTAATCTTCAGAACCTCGTAAATTCCCCTTCTTCCCCTGGTTCCACGTCCGTGACACTCATCACAACCATCACCCTTGTATGTTTTTATTCTTGTTACCTCCTCAGGAGAGAATCCCACAGAACGCAGCATATTTTCATCCACTGAATCATCTATAGTTTTGCATGATGGGCAGATCTTTCGCGCCAATCTTTGTGCAATAATGAGAGTTAGCGAGGATGAAATCAGATATGGCTCAACTCCCATATTCAATAGACGGGTGATTGTACTAATTGCATCATTTGTATGGAGTGTACTGAGAACCAGATGTCCTGTGAGTGCCGCTTTCACCGCAATATCAACCGTCTCCCTGTCACGAATCTCACCAACCAGTATGACCTCAGGGTCCTGTCTCAAAAATGAGCGTAGTGCACTTGCAAAGGTAAGGCCAATATTCTCCTTAACATGCACCTGAGCAACACCATCAAGGTTGTATTCCACAGGGTCCTCAACTGTCAGAATATTGATCTCTTCTCTATTAATTCTCTGCAGTGCTGCATATTGTGTTGTGGTTTTACCAGATCCGGTCGGACCTGTGACCAGCACCATACCTTGAGGAGCATCAATTGCACTCTTGACTTTATGTAGATCACCCGCATCAAATCCAAGGGAATCAATCGACATTGATATTGCCCCCTTATCCAGAATACGCATCACCACTCGTTCACCATTATTGGTTGGTAGTACAGATATTCGAAGATCCACACTGGTGTTCCTGGCATTAAAAACTATCGCACCATCTTGTGGAAGCCTCTTTTCAGAGATATCCAGTGTTGCCATAATCTTTACACGGGTGGTAACCGCAGCATAATGTTCATGCAAAAAACTTGATTCAGATGAGACTGAAAACCCACTTATTAACTTTTCTGATTGAGCGGATAGAACGCCATCTACTCTGTAGCGCAGTCTTGAACTATCACGAAATGGCTCGATGTGAATATCACTGGCCCCCTCAATAATAGCCTGCTCAATAATCTGATTTACATATCTTACAATCTCAGAAGAGTCTTCATTATCTTCCGAAGTGTTATTTTGCTTATCCTGTCTCTGTGCCGTAGATCCAAAATACTTTCCTTGTCTTCTGGAAATAATTGACCTCACCTCATCAAAGGTCACCACAAATGTCTCAACCCTGCGTCCAGTCAAAATCTTTACATGCCCCATAACACTCAATGCTGTAGGGTCGGCAATAGCAACCTTGATTGTATCAAGTGATCTGGAAAATGGGATTAACTGATTTTCAATGATAAAATCATCGCTCAGCATAGCGTAGGATTTATCTTCTACATCATCATTTTTTTTGAGTGAGATCCGTCTTAGCCCATAAAGACTGGCAATTTCATCTGCCAATTTTTCCTGCGTCAAAAATCCATTATCAATCAGCGTCTGTATAAGGCACTCACCACTTTCAGCTGATATCTTTTTGTTATTATCTAAAATATCAGATGTAATGCTCTCCTGCGAAAGCAGTTGGGTAGCTACCGTATTGGTTACATCATCAGAGAGACAGATCATAAGATGGTTTTAAACAAACTAAATAACGTGAGGTGAAATAAATATCAACAACTCATCCCTATCTATATCATCTACATCAGAACGGAACATATTACCAATCAATGGAATATCACCAAACAGTGGTACTTTTGTCTCCGTCTTCTTCTCAACATCCTCATAGATACCACCAATTACAACTATAGATTTGTCTTCAACAAGAAGTCTGGTCTTAATCTCCATCTTGTTAATCGGTGGTGTTGATCCTGTTCCAACAGTATCTTTTTGAAGCGCAATATCAATAATAATATTACCGTCACCAACAATAGTTGGAGTCACATCAAGTTTAAGAAGTGCCTCTTTGAATGAGACATCAGTGTTAGAGCTGCCATCACCAGTAGGGGTATCGTATGGCTGCTCCTTACCCTGGGATATGGTTGCTGTCTCTGTATCCAATGTGTAAATTTTTGGGTTCGAGACAGTTTTACTGACCATCTCTTCCTCTAACGCATTCAGTGCAGCCTTAAGTTGTGCAGAGGAGGTATTAACCAGTACACCAAAACCACCCACAGCACCTGTTATAGATGCACTCACAGCCTGGCCAGTAGTGCTGCTCAATGTAGGTGCTCCTGCTGTTCCAGACAGTATTCCTGAGTATTCATTGCTCTTGGCAGTACCAGAACCTCCAGGTCTATAGAACCCTAGCTCTGCACCTAATCTTTTATCAAAATCCTTCCCTGCCTCAACAATAAATGCCTCAATCAGAATCTGTTTAGTACGTACATCAATCTTCTCAACCAGGGTGGCTATCTGGTCAAGCTCTTTTCGTGCAGCCTTGATTATAAGACTCTTCTGCCTCTCATCTGCTGTAATCTGTATTCTAGATCCTCCAGGCCCAGCATCTGCATTTACATCCCGCATCATCTCCAAAATTTGTGATCTGACAGTCTGCAAATCAGCATAGAATATACGCAGAATCTCAGTCTCTAGTGGTTCTACTCCCTTCTTCAATGAGAGATTCTGTTTCATTCTCTCGATACGTTCTCTCTCAAAATCCTCCTGTGCAATTAACGTATCACCTTTATGAATGCGAATGATATTAGCCTCATGATCCACATGCATTGCAAGACCCTTTGTCTTTAACATTGCATCAAGTGCCTTATTCCATGGAACATCAAGCAACTGTATGGATACAAAACCTGATACCTCGTCACCCACCAGAATATTAGTATTAATCGTTGCGGCCAACATCTTCATGGCTGCATGTATATCCACCCCATCAAAATTGATAGTTATATTGAAAATACCATCCTCAATCCCAATCTGTTTGCTGATTGATGTGTAATCGTCCACCTCCTCACGATTAATGAACACCCTCTTTTTCTCTATCAAACTTACCGACAGAGATTTACTTACAGCAGGTCCTATTTCCAGTGTTTCATCAATGACCTGCTGATTATTCTTCATGAACTCTTTTGGTGAAATTTGTCTCTCACTTAGAACCCCATCATCCTTCGTTTTATTATTTGAACATCCCACTAAGAGAGTCAGTGCAACCAATGCTGTCATACATAACCTTATGAGATTTCTAGTAGCCATAACGGGCGGTCTCCTCATTGTTACGTACTTTAATCACAACCTTTTGTTCATCCTGCATAAGAACCATGCGATCTTGTAGTATCTCCTCAATTACGGCATCACTCTTTCCTAGAGTATCCCCCTTCTGCATAAAATAATCCTTGCCTGGACCAGCGTTTACCAAAACGATTGCCTGCTCATCAGATAAGATGATCCCCTTCACAAAGTACTTGGTAAGATCTAACGCTTTCAATGGATGCTCAGCAATCTGATCCTCTACTGTCACATCCTCACCGGGGACACCTTCTGGCATCATGGGTGGAGGTGGCAAAACCTGCTTAATGAAAACATGTGGAGTAAAAGGGTTGGGCAGTTCCTCAGCATAATTTGCCGTTGTGTAAAGGATTGCACAAACCATACTCAGCATTATCTTCATATTCATATCTATACCATTTTCCCTCATGGAAGACGATAGGTAGAGAGAGTTACATGTACGTTAACATTCCCTCCCCCTTTTTCGTTATCCATAGTGATTGTCTCTTCTTCTGTATTTACAGCCTTTTTCAATTCTGAAAGACCTTTTATAAACCTCATGTACGCAAGATAGTTGCCAGTCATACTGATATCAACCTTCATCTTGTAATACAAAACCTCTCTGTCACTACTCCTCTTCTTTTTCTTTTTGCCTTTCTTTCTCTCTTCATAAATAGCCTCTGGTCTCTTCCTGCTAAACCCAGATACCTTCATGCCATATCTGATTGCCAACTTACTAATACTCTCATACAACTCTTCAAGCTCACTTTCTGAGTGGAATATCCTGGTAAGTCGCTCATACTCTACCCTTTTCTCCTCCAGAAGTGCGGTCTGTATATCAAGCTTTCCATTGATCTGTGCCAGATCTTTTTTAAGTGATCCAATCTTTTTGTATTTTCTCTCAAGCTCACTTATTTCCGCCTGATATGGATAATACACAGTAGCTACAGCTGCAGCAATAGAGACAATAGCCAAGGTCAGGACAATTAATAATTGTTGATAACGCGCTACCTCACTGTTCTCCTCTATATCCTGCATGGAGTTGACAGCCATCTTGTTACTCTCTTTTTTGCCCAGCAGATCTTTAATCTTTGCGCTAAATGATAAGGCAGCCATCACTTATCCTCCTTTACACCAGCAGGATCTTTACCCTTTACAACCTTGACAGGATTTTTGAGAGTCACAATGATCTTGAAAGCCTTGACCTCATAACGCTGATCTACCATCTCATTCTCAAGACTTTTTAGCTCCATGGTGGAGAGCACAATACCATCTATTTCATCACCCTTGGAAAGAGTATTTATATAATTAAGAATGCTTTCATCGTTGATTGCATAGCCCACAACATCAACAGAGTTATCTCTCTTATAGCGTATGGAGTGTAGCCATGTAGATTCTGGAATGGAGGAGTTCAGAGTCTTAAAGAAGTTCCAAAGCTGCATCTGGTTGGTTGTTATCTGTTCACCAAACCTCAGATTTGCACTCAATTTTTTCTTATCCGCAAGTAATTTTGTTAGCTGCGCCTGCTTCTGCTCAACATCGGCCTTTAATTGTGCATATGGTGCGACACGTTTTAGAAGTGTCGCTTTCTCGTTAGAGAGAATCATATACTCTATCCCCCCTGCACCGACACTCAATGTAACAATCACAATAATCAGCAGACGTAGCAGAATATTCACCTGCTTCTTCTTCTTGAGCTTTGAGCGATCAGGAAGGAGGTTGATGTTTTTTACACCAGTTATATATTTGTAGTATCCAAAGATATCCAGGCTTCTGGAGGCGAGACCAATAACTGCAGTGAAGACTGACCTGTTTTTATGTTTCTTAACGAGATCCTTTGCCTTATCAGATAGCTTCATCTCTGAGAATGGATCATAGTAGATGATGTTGCGATCACTTAACGAGTTTGCAAGCAACTCTAGATAGTTCCTGACATTGGTGAGATCAGAGATCACATAGAGCGTTTTGATGGAACCAGACTGATATTTCTGCTCATAGGCAGAGAGTATCTGCCGAATCTGCATGGAGTATCTATCAAAGAAGCTGTCCGCCTCTTCATCATTAAAGCTACCACGATCCAGATCTCGTTTATCGCTATCCTTGACAAAGATATCTGTAATATGTGGAGTATCATCTTTTACGATCAGCAGATAATTCTCTACAGCCCCAAACTCGACGATTGCCACAGCATCACCTGAGGGTTCACCTTCAGTATTGAGCACAATATCAAAAGCATTGCGGTTAGCAAAACAACGGACATCTACGATTATCGTCTCAAGACCGGCGTTACGGATAATCTTGTTATAGGCATTGATATCAGATAACTTGGACGCTACAAATAGTAGATCCATGGTGTTTGTCTGTATATGACGCTTGATAACCTGATGAAATATTGTGTATTGGCTCAGGTCCTCAGAGATATGTACTATATTTTCCCACAGTGATTCAAATTCAATCGCACTCTGAATCTCATTGTCCGTCATTGACGGCATGCTGATTACTTTGATGATCGCATTGGATACAGGGATGGAGATAGCGACATTTTTGGTCTTTATCTTCTCCTGCTTAAGAATTCTTTTGAGTGCATCAGTATAGAGATTAGACTGATCAATCGGGGATAGTGATTGATCTACCTCGATAAGCTCTTCTATAAGATCAAGGACCCTCCACTCTTTATTCTTCAGGGCAAGTCTAGCGACCCGTATTGCCCCTGGATCAAGATCAACACCAATGATCTCCTCATCTGCACGGCTATATTTGCTGAGCACACCCAGGAAAGCATTTAGTATTTTTGTATCTTTCGCCATAACTCTATGATCACTCTAGCATATATCTACCAGTAATTAAATTGATCCAGATCATCAGAACTCCTCTCTCCAACTCTTCATTTTGACACCTTCCCAACTTGAGAGATCACCAGGTTCACCCATCAGTAGATTATCCTTCTTGACCCATCCCTCAGGGAGCTCAAAATCTGTAATGGAATCACCACTAATTCCAAGATAGAGCTTTCCTCTGTATAAGGTAGGCACAGTTGCTATTCCGGTACCTAAATCAACAGTAAACTTCTCACTGCCACATTGGTAATCTACACCGGTAATGGAGGTCTTTCCAAGTGCACACTGATCAGTCGTTAGAGGTTCGTATCTAGAGAAGAAGACAGTGCCATAACTAACCATAGCCTTGGATGTCGTCTTTTCACCCGGTTTCAGTTCTATCTTCCACCCATTGTCATCATCGGCGGAACATGCCTCTTCATCTCCAGTAGTATCCAGCAGACTGTTTTCTGTAAATTTAGTTTCTGTATCAACCAGCGGAAATTTTTTCTCTTTAAGTCCGAAGAAACGGTTATCAATATTCTGAGAGCCAGACATTAACTTTTGCAGATCCCCTGTACCGTAGAACATTCTTAGTGTGTTATCTGTTCCCATTGCTGGAGCAACAGAGTGATAAGAGTATCTGCCATTCAAATTGTCTGCCTCTGCATCAAAGACCTGCTTCATAGAGAATGCTACATCCTGATTAGTAAGGTTCAACTTCCACAACTTACCCTCAAGATCAGAGAAATAGACCATTGCCCCTGTGTAGTCAGCCTTGTCACTACTATCAGGTGTAATTGCAGTAAGGAACGCAGGTACAGAGTTAAAGATCTTATTACCACTAAGATCCTCAACCTCAATTTCATGAAGCAATTGCCCACTGTTTTCCAGATCAACAATATAGATAACAGACCCATACTCTCGGATATTGCCGCCATTAAAGCCCCCTCCCATTACAGCAACCCATCTGCTCTGCCCAGAGATAGGAATCCGGAGAATCAGTGGTTTTGACCATGCCTCACCTAATTTATCAAAGCTATCTGTGGTAGATTTCTGGCCATTCCTCCCCACCCATCTGGTTCCAGTTCTTGTGTCAGGATCATAGGAAAAACTAAACATATGCTCAGGTGAATCTGGATTAGTAACATCAAGAACATAATATCCATGACCACCCATGCCCAAACCTCCCATCAAAATAGTATGCCAGCGACCACTAAAATAGATATCCTTGATTACAGGTGATCCATCAACCCCAAAGATACTGCTACTTTTGTTGGGTTCAGCTGACACCATATCCTTTAGCTTTGGAACGACCATAGGTGGAATGAAGGCCCACAACTCCTCACCACGATTTAGGTCAAAGGCATGAAGCATCCCATCATTTGCGCCCGCAAACACAACTTTATTGTTATTTCTATATGAGTGTGATTTAGAGAAATTATGGTATCCCAACTCATATCTGTAACCAGCATCAGTATGTGACTCTTCGGGATTGTCTGTCACTCTTGCATTCGGACCACCCATCACTGCCAGCTCGGCATGATAAATATCACCAAGTTTCCACCGTTCAGTCTGATCTGGTGATTGATCATTAGGAAACTCGTTGAAAGAATCTTCGCCACGAACAAACTTGATTAATTTTTCAGCCTCTTCAATATCTATATTTGTATGGCTATCTCCATAGAGAAGGGGTTTTAATGAATTTACCTTATTGGGTGTAAAGTTATTCTTGCCGTTCACAGTCAAACCATCACCAACTGTGAAGATATTACGATTGTCAGAACTTTTCTCAAAGAGCAGGTCACCAGCATTCCATAATTCCTTTCCAACAGTCCCATCTCTTTTCAATTCATATTTTTTCAACTGCCCTTCCCACTGGTGCCCGACTCTAATATTGAATGATGCTTGCAATATCGAATCTTTACCTCTTGGTTCAGTTCTAGGGATAATAACTGGGGGTGGAAAGGTCAACAACATCTCTACATTAAGGTCAGTAGGTTCAGGGTCAGGCTCATCACCATCAGAGACTATCCCCTCACATACCTTGGCACAGATGCTGCCAGCACGATTAGAAGATACTACTGTGCATTGTGGCAATGTCTGGGAAACTTTTGGTGATACTCCAGATGACTCCCCGTAAGGAGCTGAGAGGAAAGGGACGTAGGGGATAAAGCTGTATATATTAATATCGTCAGATCGATCATAGATCATTTTCGAGTCAATTGTGTGATGATTGCCAGTATTCCAAAAGTTATACTTTGCAATCATGCCACTTGTATCATTTGGTGTTGTGCCAATTCTTACTGCGAATTTATCAGTTGAACAGAAGTTGTTTTGCACAATAGTCGCCGGATCATCGCCAGAAACTTTTTTCTGATTAAAAATAGCATACTCGTTATAGGCACTACCACCTTGTCCCTTTTGACGGCAAAAAGTATTACTATTGATCTTAAAGCTAAATGCCCCCTTCTGATTGTCATGGACTCCACCAGAATATTGGACTCCAGAGCTCTCTATAAAGGTGTTATTGGATATATCATACAGCCCAGCACCAACATTAATACCTCTACTATCCCTGTTAAAAGCATTATTCTTTATTTCAACTAAAGCTGGCTTTGTCCATTTATCATAAGAGCCACCATAATTTTTATAGTAGTTTGACACTGACCGGTGTGGGTGTACGTACACACCATTACTACGATTTACAAAATTATTATTATTAATTGTGATTTTTTCAAGTTTATTGTTAGAAATGTAAACCCTGGAATTCAACCCAATATCATTATCATTAATAACAATAGAGCCTTTCCCGGGTTTTCCCCAATAATCAAGAGGAACTCCACAATCATTACAAGTAATACTACTATGATCCATGGTGTTGTCAGTTACTACTGCAGTTCCGCGAAGATTTTGGCCGCTAATAGTAATACTTTTCAATATCGAATTATTTAAATTAAAATATCCAGTCAAAACCCTATCTCTTTTACTAAACGTAATAGACCCTCCAGTCATTTTTAAATGAGAGAGGTTCAGTGTGTATATAGGATTATCAGGATCACCGGCTGGCTGAATATTTGTGTTATTAACAACGACCTTGC
Source organism: Candidatus Thiopontia autotrophica (assembly GCF_982804495.1). NCBI lineage: Bacteria > Pseudomonadati > Pseudomonadota > Gammaproteobacteria > Candidatus Thiopontia > Candidatus Thiopontia autotrophica. Next base: position 51,636 of record NZ_CEYDPX010000007.1, read on the forward strand.
TATCTTTTGATCCGGCAAAGTCCAGCCCCCCTTCCACTTTAATCTTCTTATACTTTCCTTCAATCTTAACGCCTGGATTCGCCCTAAGTGTTACCCCTTTTGGTATCTGCACATCTTCAATAATATTATAGACAGAGCAAGTTGTAGGGTCTAATGCGGGTGTACCAGGAAGGATCATTCCGCCTAATGTACAAGCTGGAGCATCTTCTGGTGCACTACCCTCTGCTTCAGCAGCACAAGCTGCCTCTAGGGCTGATGACAAGTTTGGGTTTCTCTCTTGATTATGCACGCCATAGCTGATAGTGCGCTTCACATCAAGATCAACCAAATGATCAAACACCATATTTCTTTGTATTGCTGTTTTGTCGGTAGTATTCCAGTAATTATTTCCAGCTTTCATTCTGGCTGATTTTTGAGAAGAAAGCTTCAATGCAACTCTATCCTTACTACAAAACGTATTATCTTTAATATTTAAACTATCGTCTGAGGATCGAATATTCTGAATAGCATAACTACTAATTTGAGCGATAAAATAATTACTATTGATCTTAAAGCTAAATGCCCCCTTCTGATTGTCATGGACTCCACCA